>NZ_PNDP01000016.1:0-230182 GCF_005886415.1 Pseudoalteromonas sp. S327
TGTGGGAGTCATTATGTCTATAAGCCACAAGGATAGTATGAAGATTATTTTAAAGTTTATTGGATTAATTTGGGCTGTTTCATTTTTTTCATTTTTCATCCTTTCTTTCTACTCAGGCACTGGTGGTGAAATACCTCCTATCGCTCAAGAGTATGTAACCAATTTTCAGGACTTATTAGAATCTTTTTTAACCTCCCACTGGTTTGTTATCGTTTTTATAGCTGGTTGGTTTGGTGTCTCTTATACGTTAGGAAAAGAAAGTGGCTGGCAAAATTTAGCTAAAAAGTATGGAAATAATAAATACGATAATCCAGACGAAAATTTCCAAACTGGAAATGGGTATATCGGCAAAACAAGACATAATGGTATTTTGAAAGTTGCAGCAAACAGCAAAGGAGTTTATTTAAGAGTACTTTTTCCTTTTAAGTTTGGTCATAAAAACTTGTTTATTCCTTCGTAAATAAACAAGACACCCATCTTAAATTTTGCACTTAACGCAATTAGAGGCTAGCTTTTGTTTAGTGCAAAAAACAGGCAGAGTGTCTTATGGCAATTGCAAGAAAGCGACAAGTAAGTTTGGTTGATACAAAATACTATCACTGTATTTCACGGTGTGTTCGTCGTGCATTTTTATGTGGCGAAGACCGTTTCACTGGTCAATCTTACGAGCATCGACGAGGATGGGTTGAAGATAAGCTGGGTGAATTAGCTAAGGTATTTTGTATTGATGTGTGCGCTTATGCCGTAATGAGCAATCATACCCATTTAGTACTGTATGTAGATGATAAAAAAGCAAATAGGCTGAATGATAAAGCGATTGTTATTCGCTGGCATAAACTTTGTAAGGGCACATTGTTAACGCAAAAATACATACAAGGCGAGAAGCTAAGTAAAGTTGAACTCATCTTTTTCAATCAAACGGTAAAACAATACCGAGAACGTTTAGCAAGTATCAGCTGGTTTATGCGCCTGTTAAATGAAGATATAGCGCGAAGAGCAAATAAAGAAGATAATTGCACAGGGAGGTTCTGGGAGGGTAGATTCAAATCGCAAGCTTTACTTGATGAAGCCGCAATTGCAGCGTGTATGGCCTATGTAGATTTAAACCCCATTAGAGCCAAGATGGCTAACACGCCAGAAGAGTCAGACCATACCAGCGCTCAAGTACGCTTAATATGCGCAAAAGAAGGCAAGCAGCCAAAACAACTACTTCGCTTTGCAGGTTTGCCACGTCAAATTATGTCTAAAGGGCTGCCGTTTGAGCTTAAATCGTACCTTGAACTTGTTGAGCTAACAGGGCGAGTAATGCGAGAGGGTAAGCACGGGCATATAGATAATATGACCCTTCCTTTGCTAGAAAGGCTTAATATATCATCAGAAAACTGGTTAAAACTCACCACACAATTTACACGCGTATTTCATGGTGCAGTGGGCAGGCCAGCCTCACAAGACGGGTATTGCGAAAACTTAAACCGAAAGCGGCGAGCGAATATCAGTAACTGCGCAAAGTTATTCGCTTAGAGCCTAATCACTTTTGAGCACTCCAACTACATAATGTAGGTTTTTTTGTGGCAGCCATTTGAGCTTTATTTAGCAATACTTCTATTTTAAAACTCAAATTTTTTTGGACAGTTAAAAACATAAATTCATTAGTTAACTTTAACCTTTTGTAATTTAGAAATTAAGGTGGGTGTCACGCTAAAAATTGTGCTATTGAGCACTCCCACTACATAATGTAGGGATTTTTGTGGCTGGCATTTATGCTTTAACTAGTAATACCTCTATTTTAAAACTCAAAATATTTTTGGACAGTTAAAAAACATAAATTCATTAGTTAACTTTAACTTTTTGTAATTCACTTTGTAGAAATTAGGTGGGTGTCAGACTAAGTAAGGGGCTTATGAATGCTATCGTTTTATTAAAAATACCTTCTAATGTTAAACTATAAAAAACTTAATGACTTAATATAGCAATGGCATTTTATCTTCCTCTTTTACAGCCTCATTTTAAACACATTGAAATTGGTAATACGCTAACATCGCTTTGGAGCGGGTGTGGCAGTATTGTCGAGTGCACGCTTGATGCCGAGCCATGTGTTATCAAAGCGATTAAAATACCAAGCTACATAAACCATCCAAAAATTAAACAAAGCGAATTTGCATTAAAGAGAAAGCAGCAGTCTTATAAAGTTGAATATAATTTTTATAGGTTATACAGCGCGTACTTACCGACAAGCGCTAAAAGTATTACCTGTATTAATGCAATTAATGATGGTGACGATTATGCGTTAGTATTTAAAAACTTTACTCAATATGGTTTTGCTCAAGCAAGCTCACAGCATATAAAGGCAATACTAAACTGGTTAGCATTTTTTCATGCCTTTAATTTAAATAAGCCAGCAAAGGGCTTATGGCAACAAGGGAACTATTGGCATTTGAGCACACGGCCAGATGAGTTTAATAAGTTAAAACAAAGCGCTGACAAAAAGTCCGATATTAAAAATGCGGCTCATAAAATTGATAAAACACTGCAAGCATCACCCTACAAAACCTTGATACATGGCGATGCTAAACTTGCCAATTTTGCTGCAAATGAGCAAAGTGAAATACTCGCTTATGACTTTCAGTATGTTGGGGCTGGGGTAGGGATTTGCGATGTAATGTATTTTATGACCAGCTGCTTAAACGACGAGCAATTACATACCTGCGCCGATGAGTATTTACATTACTATTTTAGCCAATTAAAAAATGCGCTTTTAGTGTTTCAACCGCAAATAAATGCCGATGACGTAATTGCAAAGTGGCATGCATTATGGCCATTAGCTTGGGCCGATTTTTATCGTTTTTTAGCGGGTTGGAGCCCAACTCATTTTAAAATAAATAGCTACATGTTGGCGCAAGTAAATTTAACGTTATCAGATAACAACTTATAAACATAAAGCAGTGTGTCGCTTGCATAAATATCAAGCAAATCAATGCATTTTGGCACGATCTATGAAAACTTATTTAAAATTGCAGGTCAAATGACCTTTTTTAATATAAAATACCGCCAATTCTTGTATCAGTAGGTTTTTATCATGTCAATTCACGTAATTTCACACCCTCTAGTTCAACACAAATTAGGCTTAATGCGCGCTCACGGTATAAGTACTAAAAGCTTTCGTGAATTATGCTCTGAGGTAGGTACTTTATTAACCTACGAAGCAACTAAAAACCTACAGTTAGAAGATAACGAAATTACTGGCTGGGACGGCAACAAATTAAAAGTAGAGCACATTAAAGGCAAAAAAATTACTGTTGTGCCTATTTTACGCGCAGGCCTTGGCATGATGGATGGCGTAATGTCATTACTCCCAGCGGCTAAGGTAAGTGTAGTGGGCCTTGAGCGTAACGAAGAAACGCTTGAGCCAGTACCTTACTTTGAAAAGTTAGTAGGCAATATTGATGAGCGCTTAAGCTTAGTTATAGACCCAATGCTTGCAACTGGCGGCTCAATGATTGCTACTATCGATATGCTTAAAAAAGCAGGCTGTAAAGACATTAAAGTAATTGTACTGGTTGCTGCACCTGAGGGCGTTGAAAAAACATTAGCCGCTCACCCTGATATTGAGATTTTTACTGCCTCAGTTGATAGCCATTTAAATGAAAAGGGTTACATTATCCCAGGGCTTGGCGATGCAGGTGACAAAATTTTCGGTACGGTTTACTAAGGTTTAACAGTGCAAAATAATTCTACATTTTCTATAAAAACCATTTTAACCGGCGCCCAAATGTTGTTTGTAGCATTTGGTGCGTTAGTGTTAGTGCCTTTATTAACGGGGCTTGACCCAAGTGTCGCTTTGTTTACAGCGGGTATAGGTACTTTATTATTTCAGGTAGTGACGAAAGGCAAGGTGCCTATATTTTTAGCGTCATCATTTGCGTTTATTGCGCCTATTATTGCCTCAGTACAAATGTGGGGCGTACCAGCCACCATGGGTGGTTTAATGGCAGCGGGCTGTGCTTATATGCTGTTAGCGCTATTGGTTAAATTTAAAGGGGTGGCAACTCTTCATAAAATTTTGCCGCCTGTGGTCGTCGGCCCCGTTATTATGGTGATTGGTTTAGCCCTTGCACCGGTTGCGGTAAATATGGCAATGGGTAAAAGTGGCGACGGCAGTATTGAACTTATTGCTTACGATAAAGCCATTATTATTTCGCTGTTTTCTCTTGTTGTAACACTTATTTTTGCAGTGTGGGGCAAAGGTGTATATAAGCTGATCCCTATATTAGCGGGTGTTATATCGGGTTATGTTTTATCACTGGTAATGGGTGTGGTTGAATTTGGTAGCGTAAATGAAGCGAGCTGGTTGGCTGTACCAAACTTCACATGGCCCGAATTTAAGTGGCAAGCCATTCTCTTTATGGTGCCTGTTGCCATTGCACCTGCTATTGAGCATATTGGCGATATGATGGCTATTAGCCAAGTAACCAATAAAGACTTTTTAAAAAAACCAGGCTTACATCGCACCTTATTTGGTGATGGCTTAGCCACTGCCGCTGCCTCTTTATTTGGTGGTCCGCCAAACACTACTTACTCTGAAGTAACTGGCGCAGTGATGCTGACCAAAAACTTTAACCCTAAAGTAATGATGTGGACTGCTATAATTGCTGTGGTACTGGCCTTTGTGGCAAAAATGGGCGCTGGTTTACAAACAATTCCTGTACCTGTGATGGGCGGCATAATGATTTTGTTATTTGGCTCAATTGCGGTAGTGGGCTTAAATACGTTGGTTAAATCTGGTGATGACTTAACTGCACCCCGTAATTTAAGTATTGTGGCACTTATATTAGTATGCGGTATTGGCGGTATGCACATTGGGGGTAGCCAATTTAGCTTAGAAGGCGTTAGCTTGTGCGCCATTTTAGGTATTGTGCTTAACTTAGTATTGCCAAAAGCCGAACCAGAAACTGATTAATTTTGCACTGTATGTAAAATTTACGCACCAAAATAGCGCATACTAATTGCGCTATTTTTGTAAGTTACTAATAATTAAATAAAAATAATAGTGGTCTAGTACCTGCATTTGTTACTTCATAATATAAGGAGTTACTATGTCAGAGGCCAGTATTGTGGATATAACCCCATTTTTAGCAAAGCACCAATTGCCTTTAAAGTATCAGTACCTTAGTGAGCAATTTTTTATCCCGCTTGCACACGATATTCTAGAATCAAAAAAAAATAACACCCCTATTTTTGTCGCCATAAATGGATGCCAAGGTTCAGGAAAAACCACCCTCGCAGATTTTTTAGTTACTTGGTTTAGTAACAACACGCCGTTTACCAGTGTCGCGCTTTCTATTGATGATTTTTACTTATCTAAAGCACACCGCCAAGGACTTGCCAAAGACGTACACCCATTATTTGCCACCCGTGGTGTGCCTGGCACCCACGATGTAGGGTTAATGAATACCACCATAAGCCGGTTACTTGCAAAGGAGGTTGGCGTGCCTTTGCCTAAATTTGACAAGCATCACGACGATTGCAGCCCCGAGCAAACATGGCAATGTAACAATAAACCCATTGATATTATTATTTTAGAAGGCTGGTGCGTAGGTAGTGAGCCACAACCGTTATTTTCTTTAAGTGAGCCTATAAACGAGTTAGAAACACAGCACGATAAAGAAGGCGTGTGGCGTCGTTGTGTAAACAGTTGCCTAGCAAATGAATACAAAAGTGTGTTTAGTAAAATAGATTACACGGTGATGCTCAAAGCGCCGAGCTTTGAAGATGTATTTAAGTGGCGACAAGAGCAAGAGCAAAAGCTTATTGCCGCTAAGGGCGAGGGCGATGGCACCATGAGTGATGAGCAACTGGTGCACTTTATTTCTCATTTTGAGCGTATTACTCGCGAAAACTTAAACACCCTAAGTGCTAAAGCTAACGCCCTTATAGAGCTTGATAGTAATCGCGATATTAGTGCTATGCACTTAACCAGCGACGATACGCTGCAACCTATTATATTTACCGACTTAGATGGCACGTTACTCGATCACGCCGATTACAACACTAAAAATATCAGTAGCTTGCTGCAAGACTTACAAGCAGCCCACATTCCTGTGGTGTTTAATACGAGTAAAACATTTTGCGAAGTGGTTGAACTTAAAAACGAGCTTAATATTCAACAGCCTTTTATTGTTGAAAATGGCGCGGCTGCTTATTTACCCGTAGATTATTTTGAGCTTAAACCCATTGGCTGCTCGCAAGTAGGGGCGTATTGGTGTTATGCATTTGCATCACCCTTATCTAATTTACTTAGTGATTTAGGCTCCTTAAGCAGCGAATATAAATCGCATTATAAGTTATTTAGTGATTTGTCGAGCGAGCAAATATCATCCCTC
Source organism: Pseudoalteromonas sp. S327 (assembly GCF_005886415.1). Taxonomy (NCBI): domain Bacteria; kingdom Pseudomonadati; phylum Pseudomonadota; class Gammaproteobacteria; order Alteromonadales; family Pseudoalteromonadaceae; genus Pseudoalteromonas; species Pseudoalteromonas sp. S327. The sequence continues at coordinate 6,381 of NZ_PNDP01000016.1, forward strand.
ACCGGGCTTGATGAAGCGCATGCAAGGCGCGCTCAAACACGCGATTTTTCAGACCCACTTTATTGGCACGGAAGCGATGAATTACTTAATGCGTTTGTAAACGATGTTAAAGCTCTCGGCTACGAAATAAAAATAGGCGGGCGGTTTATACATATTGCTAAAAACACCGATAAAAGCGCTGCACAGCAGTGGTTAGTTAAACAAATTTCACAACATTTTAGAAAGCCTCTCACGGTAATTGCACTAGGTGATAGTGACAACGATAAGCAGATGCTAGAGCAAGCTGATATCGCCATTATCATACATAACCCAAGCAGTAAAAAGCCGGTTAAGTTAACACATAACAAGGCGCGTTATTCCCAATCGCCCGCTCCACTGGGTTGGATTGAAGAAATAACCACATTGCCTTGTATTAGCAGCATTTTAAATACTATTGAGGAGCGAAAATCACATGGCTGATTTTTATCAAAATGGCATCATCACAACCTTACATAACATCGCCGATAGACCGGTAGAAGCGCTTGAAGAAGAGCTAATTAGTTTTAGTAAGCAACGGCCAATGGGGTTAATACTCCCTTCGTTGTTTAGTGAGCTTGAAGGCCCAGCGCTGCAAAACATTGTAAAAGAACTCAGAGAGGTTCCTTATTTATCGCAAATTACCATAGGTTTAGACAGGGCAGACGAGTCACAATACCGCCATGCTTTAGGCTTTTTTAAAGAGCTTAACCAAAACCACAAAGTGCTTTGGAACGATGGTCCTCGTTTGCAAGCGCTTGATAAAGAATTACAAGAGCTAGGCGTTGCACCGCGTGAGCTTGGTAAAGGCAGAAACGTGTGGTATTGCATGGGTTATAAATTGGCCACCTCAGAGGTAGAGTCGATAGCCCTGCACGATTGCGATATTTTAACTTACGACAGAGGTTTGTTAGCGCGCTTAATTTACCCTGTAGCACACCCTCGTTTTAATTATGAATTCTGTAAAGGCTTTTACCCACGTACTGCAAACGGCAAAATTAATGGCCGAGTATCGCGCTTATTAGTAACGCCGTTATTACGCTCGTTCAAAACTATTTTAGGCAATACCGACTACCTTGAGTACATGGATACCTTTAGATACCCGTTAGCAGGGGAGTTTTCGTTTAGACGTGATGTGCTAAACGATATTCGTATTCCGAGTGATTGGGGCCTTGAAATTGGCGTACTAAGTGAAATGTACCGTAATTATTCGCATAATCGCTTATGCCAAGTGGATATTGCTGATAACTACGATCATAAGCATCAGGAACTTTCTCTTGATGACCAAAACGCCGGTTTATCTAAAATGTCGATAGACATAACCAAGGCACTATTTAGAAAATTAGCCACTCAAGGGGTTACTTTTACCAGCGAAACAATTCGTTCTTTAAAAGCAACTTACTACCGTATTGGTTTAGACTTTATAGAAACGTATCATAACGATGCACTGATGAATGGTTTAACCTTAGATGTGCACCAAGAGGAAAAGGCCGTAGAAATGTTTGCCAAAAATGTTATGGAAGCAGGTCAGCACTTTTTAGATAACCCAATGGAAGCGCCATTTGTGCCAAGTTGGAACCGTGTTGTATCGGCCATGCCAGATGTTTTTGAGCGCTTAAGAGAAGCGGTTGATCTTGATAATAAAGAATTTAGTGAATAAATAAAACAATAATAAGGGGCGCGTGTGAATACAGTAAGCGAATTATTTTTACAGCGGGTAGAGCAACATCTACATATTATTTATAAAGATGTTGAACTGCCCTTAAGTATTACAGAGCTGGCTGAGCAGCTTATAACTATAATTTTAGGCGACAGCCCGCTGCGCGACCCTACACCCCATACTAACCGTTGGGACGAGCAAGATATTATATTAATAGCCTATGGCGACTCTATTATTAAGCACGATGAGGGAGACCAAGCTGTTGCAAAACCGGTAGAAGCACCGCTTAAAACCTTGCACCGGTTTATAAAAGAGCAGTGCGATATGCAGCTTAATGCTTTGCATATATTGCCATTTTACCCGTATAGCTCTGATGAAGGCTTTGCGGTAATGAACTACGTGCAAGTAAATGAATCGCTAGGAGATTGGCAAGATATAAAAAATATCGCCAAAGATGTAAAGCTAATGGCAGATTTAGTGATTAATCATTGTTCTAGCCGAAGTGTATGGTTTGAAAACTTTTTAAACGATTTGGACCCCGGCAAAGATTACTTTAAAACGGCAAGTTTAACCGATGATTTATCTAATGTAGTACGCCCGCGTACGTCACCACTATTAAATACGGTAACCACACCAAGCGGCGAAAAACATGTATGGTGTACGTTTAGCCACGACCAAGTTGATTTTGATTTTGGTAACCCGGAAGTTTTAAAAGAATTTATAAGCATTATTCGCCATTATTTAGATAACGGCGTACGTTTGTTTAGGCTAGATGCGGTTGCATTTTTATGGAAGCAGCTCAATACAAATTGCATTAATTTACCGCAAACGCATGAAGCAGTTAGGCTTATTCGCACCCTTATAGAGCATACTGAGCCAAGCGTTGTCATAATTACCGAAACAAACATACCAAACCAAGAAAACCTCTCTTACTTTGGTAACGCCAACGAAGCCCACAGTATTTATAACTTTGCTTTACCGCCCTTATTACTGCATACATTACTCAGTGGAGATAGCACAGCCATTAAGCATTGGATGATGAGTATGCCGCCTGCGCAAAACGGCACCACTTACTTTAACTTTATTGCCTCGCACGATGGCATTGGACTTAGGCCAATAGAAGGCTTGTTACAACCAAGCGAAGTAGCGTCATTGGTGAGTACGTCTATGCAGTTTGGCGGGCGTGTATCAATGCGCACCAGTAACGATGGTACGCACACACCGTATGAACTAAATATTGCACTTTTTGATGCATTACAAGGCACGCATAATGGGCAAGATAAGTTTGGCCTTGAGCGATTTATGTGTGCACACGCCATTATGTTTGCGCTTGAAGGGATCCCTGGGCTTTATATTCATAGCTTGCTTGGCACAACGAACGATTACGAACGCTTTGAAAACTCACAGCATAACCGTGCTATTAACCGTCATCGTTGGCAAGAGTCAAAACTATTATCGGCTTTAGGTGATAAATATAGCCATCATCACAAAGTGTTTAATGGTATTAAGCATTTATTAGGTATTCGAAAAAAACAAAGTGCATTTCATCCTAATGCCACGCAATTTACGCTGCACTTAGCGGGGGGATTATTTGGTTTTTGGCGGCAAAGTATAGACAGGCGCCAAAGTATATTTTGCGTTTATAACATAAGTGATAAACCACAAGTACTTACCCTTGCAGATTTAAACTTAATTAACACCCAGCAGTGGTTTGATTTAGTGGCTAATGAAACAATTACCGAGGATCAACTCACTATAGAGCTAGAGCCATATCAAAGTGTATGGTTAAGTAATATTAAATGAAGTGCAGTAATACCAATTTGCAAAATAGATCACTTAATTAAGCGCATTGGTATAAAAAGGCTCGCAGTGCGAGCCTTTAACTTAATTAATAAACGTTGTTACTAATTATAAGCTGTAGCTTAAGTTAATGTAGCCAAAGCGGCCAATGTTATCGTAACTTGCGCTGTTTTCGCCGGTCCCGCGTGTACCGTACGGAAGTTTACGATTAAATAGGTTATCAACACCTACTTTAACGCCTAAGCCGCTATCGAAGTTGTAACCCACTGTCATATCGGTAATAAAGTATTTACCGTAAGACATTTGGTTACTTGGGTTCGAGTTACTCGCAAGCTCTACATTTGTGTATAAATCAACTTCGCTGATAAAGCGTGTTTCAACCGTTGAATAAAAGTTATCCATTACGTAGCTTACAGATAGGTTAGTCTGCCATTTCGCTTCGCCGGTTGTACCTGCATACTCAATATATGAACTAGGATCATCCTGGAACGGGTAATCTTTGCGTTCAATAAGGTAAGTACCAATTAAACGTGTTTTAAAGCTACCTTCTAGCGCATCAAAGTCATAGCCTAGTTCAAAATCAACACCAGACGCCTTTTGACCAGCTACGTTAAGCACTGAGTTTTGAATCAGCGAAATTTCACCACTGGCATTACGTGTAATTAAATTACAGTACTGATTGTCTATACCTGTTGTGCTATCAACACAGCGGTCAAGTATTTCTTGCGCGTCGATTGTGTCAATTGCATTTTCTAGATCAATTTCCCAGTAATCTATAGTAAGCACAGCGTTTTCTAAAAACTCTGGTTGATAAACAATACCTACCGTTGTACTTGTAGACTCTTCACCTTTAACATCACGGTTACCGCTTGTTAAGCCATCTAAAGAGGCTGAGTCGTAACCTGAGTTAAAGTCACTTGCAACACCTAATGCAGCACAGTTTGCGGTGCGTGTTGCTGCATTTGATAAATTAGCTATGTTTTCAGCGCGGCACGGGTCTTCTACATTGTAGAAAGTTTGGCTTGCTGCACCAAATACTTCACTTATGTTAGGCGCACGAAGTGCTGCAGATTGCGTTACACGCACACGTAGTTCATCGTTAACAGTCCAATCAAGGCCTAGTTTCCAGCTAGTTGCTTCGCCAATTGTGCTGTAATCAGCATGACGTACTGCGGTATCAAATACTAAATCTTGAATAAGCGGTAAGTCAGTTAAAATAGGCATAGTTGCTTCAAAAAATACTTCACGCACATTAAACGAGCCTTTATCTTCGCCTAAAGCGTTAAAAAATGTACCTTCTGCGTTATCAGGCTCTTTTGTTTCGCTTTCTTCTTTACGGTATTCAGCACCAAACGCAACACCTACATAACCTGCTGGTAATTCAAATATAGCGCCATTGGCAAGTGAACCAGAAACCACGGTTTGCTTAATAGTTGACGTACCTACAGAGACCGTATTTATGTAATCAATCGCTTGCTGAGATGGTGCGCCAAAACCCATAATGTTTACCGGTACACAGCCATCAGCTTGTGCAGCAGCGCTGCGACATACGATGTTGCCATCTGCATCTTCAACGGCATCAAGGGCATTAAAGTAGTTGGCTAAAATCATATTAGCGCCATTTTCGCGCTCTAAGTCAGTTTGACCATACACAACTGATGTATCTAATTCCCAGTCTTCAAACACAGTCCCTTTTAAGCCTGTAACAAAACGCGTTGTTTCACGTGTATTATTTTCAACGCGGCGGCCAAGGTCACTCATCATGCGGTTAACCATGATTGAATCAACGCCTTCCTCTTGCATACGCGCTTTGATATCTGGGTCTAGGTAAGGGTTATCAATTTTAATGCTGTTGTCGCTGTCAAAAAAGAAAAACGCAGGTTGACCTATGCTTTCGCCTTGGCTATTTACGTATTTTGCATCAAAGTAGACGTTTAAATCGTCGGTAACATCGTAGTTAACTTTAAAGTTTACGTTGTAACGCTCAAACTCAGGTTGTATTTCTTCAAATTGGCCTAGGTTAAAAAAGTCACATTCTGCACATGAATATGGATCTGCGTTATTGCCTATGTATAAGTCACGAGCACTGCTATCCGGGTTAAAGCTATTAATAAATTTACTTGGATCTTCAAGTGCATAAACACCTGCATCATTGATGGCGAAATAACCCGCATTAGGTGTTAAAATTTTATCAGGAAAGTCAGCACTATTTTTGTTCTCATCCGTTTGGGCTTGGTTAGGTAAGCTGCTAAAAGATGTGCTAGTCCAAGGGTGGTCAAGTGCATTTAATGAATCTTGGCCTGAGTACTCAATAGCAAAAGCGGCATTACCACGGTCGTTATCAAAATTAGAGCCGTACGAGAACGTTGCTTTTTCGTTGTTGTAGCTGTTTAAATCGGCAAAACCACGGGTAACGCTAAAATCCATACCTTCAATGTTGTCTTTTAATATAAAGTTGACAACACCTGTAACCGCATCAGCACCGTATACAGCTGATGCACCACCAGTAATAATTTCTACTCGCTCAACCCAGACGCTCGGAATAGTATTTGTATCAACAGCTTGAGAGCCCGCTGAGCTAGATACGTGGCGCTTACCGTTTACAAGTACTAAGGTACGGTCGGTACCCATGTTACGTAAATCAAGAATGTTTAAACCAGCAGTACCAATAAAGCGGCCTGAGTTAGCCATTGAATATGTATTGCCAAGTGCTGGTAAGTTGTTTAGTGCTTCACCAATGTTTACAGCGCCAGTATTAATTAGCTGCTCGCCGCTTATAACTGTTACTGGTGCCGGTGCAATAGCGCCTTCACGTAAAATACGCGAACCCGTTACTTCAACGCGTTCAATTTTTGTCGCTTGCTCATCTTGTGCAAGTACAGAATTACTCGCTGTTGCAGCAGCAGTAATCAATGCACATTTAATGCTAGTAGAAAGTAAATTATGACGTTTCATGTGTTTCCCAAAGGAGATTTTATAATAATTAAATACATTATCTTTTAGCTAAATACACAGTGCATTTAGCCTAAGCCCTATAACTTTTGTTATAGGGCCGGCGATTATTGCATGCGTATTATTTTATTAAAAGCAACTAAAATAAGCCTAAATCACTAACATGAAATAAGTTACAGGTGAGTTGTTGTTAAATTAACAACAAAGCGAGGTGATGTTAGGAGTATAAGTTTTATGGGTGTTTACGGTTTGTTTATTAATTGCTGTCAATTAATTTACATTGGAATTGTATTGGTAATATTAAAGAGTTTATTTTGAGCGCCATTGATTTGATAATGGCTTAAATATAACCATTGAGTGTATTTTAACCTTTAAATGGGGTGCTCTAATTATAGGCGAATTTGTAAGGTTTATGTATTTAATTTAACTTGTTAAATGAGTCAACTTTTGAGAAATAGTAAGAATAAAAATTAAATTTGAAAATTTTTCACTATAAAACTTGCAGTATCACAATTTTTGTAAAGCCCCTTTACAGTTATCTAGCATCCTATGCACCTTGAGTTACTTTATTACGTAAACTTGATACACTTATACTGTTTTTTATAAATAGGTTTTACCATGAAGTTTTTAGTTTTAATTTTTACTTTTGTATTTAGTACTGCGGCCATTTCAGAGCAAGAAGTTGATCTCGAAGTTAATATGAAAAATACAGGCCTTGCTTATAAAAATGCGGTGCAAGCAGTAGGTATAGGTGGCTTTAATACCGCCATAGATAAGTTTATTACTTTGGTTGAAACCAGTAAAAAAGCGACCTTTCATAAAGAAGCACAAATGTCGCTACAAGGGCTAGATAAAGTTATTGCGCAAGCAAAGTTGGCAAAAAAATTAGCGAATGAGCGCGGGCTTGATGCAGCAAAGCCAGCCCTTAAAAATATAGATGATTTACGCAAGAAGTATCATGAGTTGCACGAGCCTCCGGGTTTTTTTGACTTATTGTTTGGTAATTAACCTCAGCTTTTTTGTAAATTAATGTCGAGCAGTTATTTCAGCGCTACATATGCTAACTTTTTCGCAGTAGCGCATTATTGATGCGCAGATTTGTGATGTTTTAATAAAATGTATAGCTGCAGATTAAGTAGTTTGAATGCTCATTTTTCAATATTTAGTAAAGCTCTTATTTAGGGTGCAGATTAATTAAGGAATAGTAATGGAAATTTCAGTGTCATTGTTAGAGGGTCAAAAACAAAGTGCAAAATTTGGCGACCTTGAAGTAATAAGCGATCAAAGTATTAATGCTGGTGGCGGTGCCGAGCACCCAGAACCGTTTGACTACTTTTTAGTAAGCATGGTGCTATGTGCTGGGTTTTATGCACGTAAATTTTGTGAGCAACGCGATATCTCTACACAAGGGATGACGCTTACGCAAAATAATGAAAACGTAGATGAAGAAGGTAAAAAATTATTTTCTATCGAAATTAATTTACCAGATGGCTTTCCTCAAAAATATAAAAAAGCACTTATTGCTGCGGTTAATACGTGTACTGTTAAAAAAGTGATTCAGGCCCAACCTGAGTTTTCTGTAGTTGTTAAATAAAAAATACGGGTAAACATGGTTCGTTTACCCGTATACTTCACGGAATTAGTGTTATTTTTTCTTCATTCCTTGTACTGCTTTAAAACGTGGATTGTCTTTACATATTACAAAAACACGTCCTTTTCGCTTCACTATTTGACATCCTGGTCATTGCTTAGCGCTTTTAAGCGAGCTTAATACTTTCATTACTCACCTTTTTTGGCAGTAGATAAGTTTTTAAAGCGACGGTTAAACTGCGCGACACGGCCGTCACTAGCCACCGTTTTTTGCTTACCAGTGTAAAATGGGTGCGAGTCGCTAGACACATCAATAGGCACATACGGATACGTTTTCCCTTCAAGCTCAATAGTGCGGTCTGTTTTAATGGTTGAGCCAATAATGAAGTAGCTATCGGCAGCTGTATCGTGAAAAGCAACCACGTTGTAATCTGGATGGATATTAGGTTTCATAATACGCCTCAAGTTGTTATGTGATAATATAACTATAGGTTATCGCGTTTACGGCATTTGTGCAAATGATTTTTACTCTCATTTACTGGTATTTTTGCTGGCTAATTGCGCAAACAATTCAAAAAATAACCACTTAAACCAAAAATACTGGCTATTAGTTTTTAGGCTGTTATAACTATATAAAAAGTGTTAACAAGAAAATTTTTACGGTTTAGAGGTAAGCTATGAGCGACGCAGCACAACAAGAACAAATAGACCAAGGGGTGATGGAAACCCTTAGAGAGCGCGATCACACAGTCTTATCTGAGCAAATTAATCCAATAGACTGTACACACAACGATATTATTGAGCTATTAGCACAATATATGGCGTTAAGTGAGCAAGATAACGACGAACTATTTGACGATTGGTTTGATAATCTAAATAAAGAACAGCACACTGTTTTAAAAGTGTTTGAGGTATACCGAGGCCAATACGAGCACCAAAATTAATACTTAGGCGCAGGTGAAACGCTCACTTAGCTGCGCCTTATTAATTAACCACCAACCTGAGCTTTGGATAATAAATCTATTTCAAGCTGCTAATTTGTTTTGTTTCACTTAAAATTTTAGCTAGCGAAAGCAAACTTAAATATTTTAACGCCAGCTCAGATTAATGAATGCAATTATAATCAGAGTGTTAAGGCATTTTCATACAGTTTTTGTCTGCATAGGACGGGGCTAAACTGACATCAGGGTTCCAAATTCTACCCCACACTTTACTTAGGCTACTTAAATTTGAGCGCTGATTTAGTTTTTCAAAGTTGCTTACCTGCACTCCTTTGTTAGTTTTTTCTCCAACTGCAAAATTAAATACGTAATAACACTCCATGCCCATACGTAAGTCGGATAAAACAATTTTATTTTGCTGCTCTTTCACGCTATAAAAACCTTTAGTAAACCACTGCAAACGTTTTATGCCCCATTCATTTTTAATATCGTTTAGCAAAGCGGGGCTTGTGTTATAGCGGTTTATTGTAACCTCTTCAGGGGAGTCAAATACCGAGGCATAACTTATGTAATATTGCCCATCAGACATCGCTACAACTCGCCATAGCAAGGTCGTAAGTGGGGCGGGGGTGCTTACATAGTTATTAATGTGTATGTGTTTATGTGCAAACGCGGCGTCTATTTTATTGTTAATTATTACTTTTAAAATAAGAGAGCTACATAAATAAAGGCTACTGAGCACAAGCATAGCGGCGTTAATTTTATAAATGCGCGGTGTATGTATTTTAGGTATTAAAGTGCACAGAAAGGCCAACAATAACGGCAGGGTGTACAGGGGATCAATTATAAATATATTTGAAATAGCAAAAGGGTGCTCGCTAAGCGGCCATATTAATTGCGTACCATATACTGTAAAGCTATCAAGTAATGCATGGGTCGATAAACATAAAAATACCAGCCAAAACCAGCGCGCTTTATGTATTTGCATGCCGGAGTGTATTTTTAAAATAAGCCAAACAATAAGGGGGCTAATTAATAAGTGCACAATAAACGAATGGCTAAAACCGCGATGATAAGTAAATGCCTCCACTGGCCCGCCATAAGGAATAAAAACATCTAAGTCGGGTAAAGTACCTAAAGCAGCACCCCATAAAGCGGCTTTTCGGCCAATTTTATTACCTAATACGGCGTAACCTACTGCGCTACCTAAAACTACCTGCGTTAACGAGTCCATTTTATTCCTTTTTATTTAGGGTGTTAGTTATGCTGCCCTTGGGCTCAAAACCAATCCACAATAATACTTAATCATATTGCGGGGCTAAACGTGTCGCTACCTGCGTTAAAAAATTTTCATTTACGACTGCATGGATGCAGAAGCAATTGCTGAGAACAACGAAATAGCCAATTTTTTGCCTAGCTAGCAAAACGTTTTTCCAGCCACAATATAGATTACTTAATTAAACGTTTGGTATAAAACGTCACTTACAATTTCAGCAGTGGTTTTATAAAGTCTAAAAAGGCCATTATACGCGACGATACAGCACTGTTTTTGTAATACACCGCTTGCACAATTTCGCGGTTGTTTGGCGTGCTGATACTCCCTGGCAGTATTTCTATTAGCTTGCCTGATTTTAAATCATCACCAATCATAAAGTGCGAAAGCAGCGCCACCCCTTGGTTTGCCAAGCATAGTTGGCGTACAGTTTCGCCGCTACTTGCGGTTAGGCCAAAATTTAAAGCTGTGGGCGATTTTAGCGGCCAGTTATTAAGTTTGGGCGAGTCGGTAAAGCCAATGAGTTTATGCTGAGTTAAGTCGCTGGTGTGCGAAATAGTCGGTGTATGTTTAAGGTAACTAGGGCTTGCAACTAAATGCAATTTACTTACGCCGAGCTTTTTTGCATGTAGGTTGGAGTCTTTTAACTCGCCTATACGAATTGCTAAGTCGGTTTTATGTTCGAGCAAATCTATAATGCTGTCGTGGGAGGTTATATCGAGCGTAATGTGGGGATATTGCGTATTAAATTCAGCAATTAAAGGTACCAATTGGTGCAGTACAAAGGGGCTTGCTGCATCAATACGTAATTTTCCACTAGGGGCTTGTTTTAAAAGCTTTATTGCTTCTTCGCCGGTTTGTAAGGTGTTTAAGCCATCGCGAGCATATTTAATAAAGGTATGGCCCTCTTCGGTTAGCTCTAATCGGCGAGTGGTCCTATTTAGTAATGTACATTGTAACGTGTTTTCAAGGCGAGACACGGCCCGCGATACTTTTGCAACTTGCTGATCAAGCAAATTAGCTGCTGCTGAAAAACTTCCGCTATCTACTACCGTTAAAAACATTTCTAAGTCTTCGGTTTTTGCATGCTGAGCCATACGTGAGCACCTTACTTTTGCATTAATTACAAAAGTATTTTGTCACTAATGCTATTTTTTGCAAACACATTTTTAGTCAAACTGTAAGTCTTAACTAATAATGAGGATTTAATTATGCCATTGGCTTTGTGGGCGCTCACCTTAAGCGCATTTGCAATAGGAACAACCGAGTTCGTAATAGTGGGATTAGTGCCTACTATTGCAAACGATTTAGGCGTAAGCCTACCTTCAGCCGGTTTGCTAGTTAGTTTATATGCAGTAGGGGTTGCCATTGGTGCACCAGTACTGACCGCACTAACTGGGCGTTGGAACCGTAAAATTGTACTAATAAGCTTAATGGGCTTATTTGTTTTAGGTAACTTACTTGCATGGCAAGCGCCTAGTTACGAAACATTAATACTAGCGCGTATTTTAACAGGCTTGGCTCACGGGGTGTTTTTCTCAATTGGCTCAATGATTGCCACAAGCTTAGTAAGTAAAGATAAAGAAGCCAGTGCTATTGCTATTATGTTTACCGGACTTACTGTAGCGCTAGTGACGGGTGTGCCACTAGGCACTTGGATTGGCCAACACTTTGGCTGGCGAGCAACGTTTTTAGTGGTGTCGGTACTGGGTTTAATCGCTTTAATTGGCAGCGCTATTTTAGTACCAAAAAACTTAAAACAGTCTATTCCGGCAACGTTTAAAGAGCAGCTTCAGGTTATTGTTAAGCCGCGATTATTACTCGTATATTTAATGACAATTTTAGGTTACGGCGGCACGTTCACTGCGTTTACTTACTTAGCACCTATTTTAGAGCAAGAAACAGGTTTTGCTCCTTCAGCGATTGGTTTAATTATGCTGGTTTACGGTGTATCGGTAGCCATTGGTAATATTTGGGGCGGAAAACTGGCTGATAAACGCGGCCCAATTAGCGCACTGAGTATTATATTTAGTGCGCTGACAATTATTTTATTGGCTTTTACTTTTACGATGGAGTCAAAAGTAGCGGCCGTACTGACTATTTTAGTATGGGGTGCATTTGCGTTTGGTAACGTACCGGGTTTACAGCTTTATGTCGTAAAGCAGGCGCAAAAGCATACTCCTAATGCGGTAGATGTCGCATCGGGCTTAAACATAGCAGCGTTTAATATTGGTATCGCACTGGGCTCAATTATTGGTGGCAGTGTAGTAGAGGGTATGTCACTTCAAGATACCGCTTGGATTGGCGCAGCAATTTGTGCTCTAGCATTAGTAGTAACTCGTTACAGTGGCATGCTTGATAAGCGAGAAGTGAAACAAGCATAAAGTATTCTGTTAAGGTTGAAACTTAAATTTATGACCTCATTACCTGTATTGAGGTCATAAATTTTTAGGTGACAACACAAAAGAAGTAAAAGGTGTATTTCGTAAAACTTTAAACAGTTTGTATTTTTAACCGATTATTTTATAAGGATAGAGCCATGACACAACGTGTAATAGAAATGCCAGATTTAGGCATGGGAACATTCCGTTTAGAAGGCGATACCGCCTACAATTCAGTAAAAATGGCGTTAGAAGTGGGGTTTCGTCATATTGATACTGCGCAAATTTATGGTAACGAAGAGCAAGTAGGCCAAGCCATAAAAGATAGTAACATTCCGCGCAGCGAAATATTTTTAACCACCAAAGTGTGGAACAATAAGCTTAACAAAACTGACTTTATTGCCAGCGTTGAAAAGTCACTTGAGAAATTACAAGTAGACTCTGTCGATCTACTGCTTATTCATTGGCCAGCGCCTTCAAATGATGAACCAATGAGTGAGTACCTAACGGAGCTTTTAAAAGCTAAGCAGCTTGGTTTAACAAAACATATTGGCGTATCTAATTTTACTATTGCCAACTTAAACGAAGCAATGCAAACACTTGATTCGCGTGAAATATTTACTAACCAAGTTGAGGTGCATCCGTATTTAACCAATACTAAGCTACGCGCTTTCTGTGCCCAGCACGACATTCACGTTACAGCGTATATGCCATTTGTAGTTGGTAAAGTACTTAAAGATCAAACTATTATTGATATTGCTAATAAGCATGAGGCATCGCCAGCGCAAGTAGTTATTGCATGGATTAATGCCAACGGCATGACCACCATTCCATCGTCAACTAAGCGTAAAAACTTAGAAGATAACTTTAATGACCATGTTAAATTAGACGCTGAAGACATTGCTCGTATTGACGGACTTGATTGTGGCGACCGCCAAGCTACGCCTGATTTTGCGCCGCAGTGGGATCAGTAATAAAATACGCAAAACAACATTAGGTGTAGCAAAGCTGCACCTTTATTTTTTTAAAAGGACTCCGTATGTTAACGGTAATTGCCACTATAGCGAGCAAAAATATCGACGCAGAGGTTGTTTTAACTGCGCTCGAAAATCTGCAAAAGTATTCACGTCAAGAAGTGGGTTGTTTGCGTTACGAGTTGTCGGTTAAACGTGACTCAGACAAAACCGAGTACCTTGTAAGTGAGCAGTGGGCGTCGCAAGAACACTTTGAAGCTCATAAACAAGAGCCTCACTACAAAGCATTTGGTACCCAAGTTACCGGGCTTGTAACAAGCAGTAATATTGATGTGTACAACACCATCGGCTAGTAAAAAGCACTCTTAATATTAGTTAATGAGTAAAATACAGTGGCGGCGTAAACTTACATCGCCATTTGCGTTACTTAGTCTTTTAAATACCCACCTCGTATTAAAACCTCAGCCATTTTATTTAATCGATAAATCGTACTTTAAAATAAGTGCATCTATGTAACGGGCACGTAATGTGTGTTGTTTTTCGTGATCGGCACCGTGGCCTAATGCTTTATTGAGTAATTTCATCGCGGGGTGAAGCTGCGTACGCTCTTGTTGGTTTAAACTCCCTTTAGTGCGCAATTCAGTAATATCGTCTACCAGCAAGCGGCCTATATCCACACATACTATTTCGTCAATTAAACCGTTTTGTGTCAGTACGCCGTATTTGCTGCATAAAAACTGTTGCCACACTTGCTGTAAATGCTCGTCTATTTCGCAGCCAAATAATTCTTCATCAAAACTAAAGCCTTGCTGGGCAAGTTTACTCAGGCTTGCCGTGTACTGCTGCGCAAAGTAATTAAAGGCATTACTAGAGGATTCTATTTTTTGTTTTATTAGCCCTTGCCCCCAATTTACACAGCCGCGCGGGTAATAGTCATCGTACTCTTCACATTCATACAAACCAGAGTACGAGCTGCAACTTAATTGGCTTTTTATGCAATAACTTGGTTTAGGAAAAATACTTTGCTGCTGCCATGTATCTAGTTGCTCGGCATCAATATTTAAAGCATGGCAAAGCTCATCGGTGTTATAAAAATGAGTGGCTAAGTAGTCAGATAAACGCATAATGGCTCGCTTAAAGTTAAAAACACAAACACTGTTTAAATGTACAGTATTTGTATTTTGTATTATCAAACTAAATAACACAAGCCATTTTACGTTTATTATTCGCTTAGGCCTGCAAAAATGCTTGCAAGTATGTTACAAATAGCGCAAGTTTTATAAATAATGAATTTTTATGCGCACCCTAGAACAAATTAAACAAGCAAGCTTAATTACCGCCATTAAAACCCCATACTTAGCGAATGGTGAAATAGATTTAGCAAAGTACGATGAACTCGTTGAAATACAAATTGCAGCGGGTGTAGATGGCATTGTGGTTGGTGGTACAACCGGCGAAGGCCAGCTAATGAACTGGGAAGAGCATTTAATGCTTATCGCGCACAGTGCAAATAAATATGGCGATAAGCTGGTAATTGTAGGGAATACGGGTAGCAATAATACCCGCGAAGCTATTAAAGCCACTAAGTATGGCTTTGCAAGTGGTATGCATGCCGCGCTGCAAATTAACCCATATTATGGCCGCACTTCTATTGCTGGTGTTAACGAGCACTTTAAACGTGTACTGGATATTGGCCCTGCGTTTATTTACAACGTAGCAGGGCGCACAGGGCAAGATTTAACCCCTGATATTATTGAGCCATTAGCAAAACACCCTAATTTAATTGGTGTAAAAGAATGTGGTGGTAACGAGCGTATTGCTCATTACGAACAGCAAGGCATTGCGTGTTGGTCAGGTAACGATGACGAAGCACACGATGCACGTCACACGCACAATGCACACGGTGTTATATCGGTCACATCTAATCTTATACCAGGGTTGTTCCGCCAGTTAATGGATACTAAAAATGATGCGTTAAATACCTCATTACAACCTTTAATGAACTGGCTATTCTGCGAGCCAAACCCGATTGCAATAAACACCGCAATGATGATGACAGGCGCGGTAAATCCCGTATTTAGATTACCGTATGTGCCACTGAGCGATGAGCAACAAGCACAAGGCGAGGCCTTAATAAACGAGCTTAACGTTGATGATATTGTGGGCAATAAAGCTAAGAGTATAAAACAAAGTGATATTGCTTTGCTTTCTTAGGTTATATGAGCCAGCGCTGAACAGTTAGTAAGTGCTGGCATTTATTTAATGAATATTTTACTTTTATTGCTAATATCGGTAAAATTCTCGCCCCCTTACTTACTAAATAACGTTTATTTGTGAAATTTGTTGTTGAACAACTCGCTACATGGATTAAGCCTGAACAGCGACAAAGCCCCTATGAAAATTGGTACGACTCATCACCAATTACATTAAGTTGGGTACCTGCAATGCAGCGCAGAAGAATGACACCATTTGTAAAAATGGTTTTACATACTGCGCACCAGGTTACAAATGATAAAGGGTATGAAAACATGCCTGTTATTTTTTCATCACGCCATGGCGATTTCCATAAAACAGCTAATTTATTAGGAGAGCTTGGTGAGAAACAACCTCTATCTCCGACAGGCTTTGGTTTAAGTGTGCACAACGCTGCGATTGGTATGTATAGCATTATTAGCGGTAACACCCAACCTATGAACGCTATCGCAGCGGGTAAGGATAGCTTTGCTTGCGCTTTGATTGAAGCATATATAAAGTTGGTTGAGTATAAACAACCACATATATTACTTGTGCATACAGATGAGTCACTCCCAGAGCCGTACACAACATTTGTTGATGAGGCACAAATAACACATTCTATTGCGTTAGTTATACGTTTAGCTACAGAAAAAGAAGCTCATTTTAGTTTAACTAAACAAGCCACTAACAATAGCGAACAAACAACTACTCCTTTAAGTTTAGAGCTTGCTAAAGCAATGTTTAACAAACAAAGCGCCAGTGCTAATGGTTGGTTGTTAACACACTATGCTTAATACAATAATAAGAGTAATAGGCCTTGTTTGGCGCATTATAGCCACTGGCCTTTGTTTTAGTGTATTTGGTTTGGGTGGGCTATTTTTAGCCTTACTACTATTCCCCGTTCAACGTTTATTTCAACGCTGTCCTGTAAAGCAAAAAGAAGATGCGCGTACGGTAGTGCATTATAGCTTTAAATTTTTTGTCGCTTTAATGCATTATACTGGCGCTATCCGTTTTCATATTAAAGATAAAGCCCATTTAGCTAATTTGAAAGGCGAGCTTGTTTTGGCTAATCACCCATCACTTATTGATGTTGTGGTACTTATATCGGTTATTAAAAATGTTGATTGCGTTGTAAAAGCACACCTTTTTAAAAACCCTTTTATGCGTGGTGTGATAAAAAGTACAGGTTATATAAGCAATGAAGACCCGCAAGAATTATTAAAAGAATGCGAGCAAACACTAAAAAGAGGGAATAACTTAATTGTTTTTCCTGAGGGAACACGTTCAGTACCTCATAATTCGCTTAAATTTAAAAGAGGGGCTGCAAATATAGCCCTTAGATGTCATGCCCCTATAACCACCGTATTGATTAAAATGAAACCTAATACGTTAACTAAAGGGACGCCTTGGTACAAAGTAGCCCCATACCAAGCGCATTTTTCTATGCAACTAGCACCACATTCTTTCAAAAGCGATATTATTTATACAAGCGACGTACCTGCAATACAGTCCCGCCAGCTTACGAAAGGCTTACAACAATACTTTACAAAAGAGCTTAGCTATATATGAGTGAATTAAAACAACAAATTAAACAATTGATTATTTCGAGCCTAGATCTTGAAGATATGACCACTGCCGATATAAAAGACGACGAGCCTTTATTTGTAGATGGTTTAGGGCTAGATAGCATTGATGCGCTAGAGCTCGGGCTTGCTATCAAAAAAGAATTTGACGTAAAAATTGATGCAAATTCAGAACAAACTAAAGCGCATTTTGCGAGTGTTAACTCTTTAGCGCAATTTATAGAACAATCACGTACTTAATTAACACACACTAGGAATAATAATGAAAACCGCTGCTGAAATTTATGATGTATTACACGGCATTTTAGAAAATGAATTTGAAATAGATGCTGAAGATATCTCTTTAGAAGCTAACCTGTACGAAGATTTAGACTTAGACAGTATTGACGCTGTAGATTTAGTTGTTAAGTTACGTGAAATTACAGGTAAGAAAATTGAGCCTGACGCATTTAAACAAGTTCGCACTGTGCAAGATGTTGTATCTGAAATAGAAAAGCTCGTTAAATAAGCATGTTTAAGGCATTTTTAACAGCGTTAATAATGATTTTTTTAACCTGTTACCCTTTCATTGTTTATATAGGGCTGACACGTTTCAACAGTTATTTACTCACTATGATTTTATTAACACTGTTAATAATAAGGCTTTGGTTAAGCAAGCCTTTATTAGCTAAAATGCCATGGATAAAGCCAGCCTCATTACTTGGAATTTTAGCTATTGGCTTATCTAAAACGATGGGCAGTGATTTTGGTATTCGGCTTTATCCGGTTATTGTAAATACTGTTATGTTTTTTGTTTTTGCTTACTCGCTTTATAAAGGTCCAAGTATCATAGAAACGTTTGCACGTATCACTGAGCCAAAGCTTGATAAAAGAGCCATTTCGTACACTAAAAATGTAACTAAAATATGGTGCGTTTTTTTTGTTTTTAACGCCAGTATAGCGTTATACACTAGTGTGTTTACAAGTCTTGATGTGTGGGCATTTTATAACGGTTTTATTGCATACATTATTATGGGTGTTTTATTTGCAGTAGAGTGGTTAGTAAGGAAAAAAGTAAAAAGGAATGCAGGTGTTTAATACTTTAGATAACGCAAGCATAAATATTCGATTTAATCATAATGGCTCAGCGTTATCTGAGCGTCAATTTGTTAATGATATTAATCAAGTTTTGGCTAAAATTCCGCAATCGCCTACTAAAGCATCGGCAGTGCTTTTCAACAGTAGTAGCTATGATTTTGCTGTAAACCTTTTTGCATTGGCGCATAAAGGCTGGACTATAATTTTACCGCCTAATGGTCAAAGCGAAACACTCAATGCGCTTTTAGAGCAAACCCCTTACTATTTGGGCGATAGTGATTTGGTCGAGCATGCGACTACGCCATTTGAAAATATTGGTAATTTAACAACTACACCTAACTACACACCGTTCAATAAAATTGCTTGGCCGAGTGAAGGTAACCTTGTTTTTTATACTTCTGGCTCTTCAGGTCAAGCTAAGCCTATTTTTAAATCGTGGCGAGTGCTTAATAAAGAGATAAAAACGCTCAACAGTACGTTTGCTTTAAAACGTAACCCTGTATTTATTGCCAGTGTTTCGCATCAGCATATTTACGGTTTGTTATTTAGAGTGTTATGGCCGCTTAGCAATAACCACATAATTGATACAGACTTGCTTAACTACCCCGAGCATATTGCTACTAAACTTAAAACAATTACACAGGCCGTGTTTATATCCAGTCCGGCACAGCTAAAGCGGCTGCATCAAGATAACGTTTTAATAGAAGAAAAGTCACATTTACAGTGGGTTTTCTCATCCGGTGGGCCGCTTCAAAATGAAGACGCTGTCACTTTAAATAAACAGCTAAATAAACCCATTACTCAAGTATTTGGCAGCACCGAAACTGGCGGAATTGCATATCGTCAGGTTGTGTCTTTAGAGAACGTTAGTCATTGGCAGCCATTTTTAGGGATCACATTACACAGTACCTCTGAACAACGATTAGTGTTGAATTCGCCTTTAGTTGAGCAAACAAACTATTTATTAGATGACCGAGGTACATTATTTCAAAATGGCCAATTTGAATTACTAGGTCGTTTTGACCGTATTATAAAGCTTGAAGAAAAACGCTTAAGCCTTGACGAACTAGAGCTACATTTATGCAAAAGTGAGTGGGTACAGGAAGCTAAAGTAATAACGCTAAATGGGAAACGTTTAGTATTAGGCGCTGTTATAGTGCTTACACATAAAGGACAAGCATATTTAAACGCCAATGGAAAGTTAGCGACTAATACGCTTTTAAAAACACATACATTGAATCGTTTTGAAGGGATCTGTACGCCTAAAAAATGGCGTTTTCTAAATCAATTACCCTACAACACGCAAGCTAAAATAAATTTAAAAGTATTGGAGTCTCTTTTTGTCAAAGCTGATTAACACAAAGCCTGAACTTGTTAACTGTGTATCGTCAACACAGAGTCATTGCCTAACGCTTTTTATACCGCCAAGTTTAGATTATTTTAAAGGTCACTTTAGTCAAGGCCCTATTTTAGCAGGTGTAGTGCAGCTCGATTGGGCCGTAAATGCCATGCGAAAATACTTTAATGTTAAACGTGAAGTAAAAGATATTGAAGTGCTTAAGTTTCAGGTTGTTATTACCCCTGGTCTAACAATTAAATTAACTGTTGAAGAAAAGCCTGGCGGTAAGTATGGCTTTTCGTATCAATCAGATAAAGGCCAACACGCCTCAGGGCGTATAGTGTTTAAAAGTGATACAGATGAATAATTTTTGTATTGTTATACCTAATTTTAATCATGTAAGTGTTATTGATGAAGTACTTGCAACGTTAACTGAGTATACGCTGCCAATAATAATGGTTGATGATGCCAGTAGTGTGCAGGCTAAATCTCTTTTTGCTACTCTTGAGAAAAAATATGCCCACCTCACTCTTATATCGCATGAGCAAAATGAAGGCAAAGGCGGTGCGGTACAAACAGGATTGCGCTGCGCGTATGAGCAAGGTTATAGCCATGCAATACAAGTAGATGCAGATGGGCAACATAATTTATCAGATATCAAAAAGTTGATTGAGCTTTCAAACACACACCCACAGGCATTAATTAGTTGTTGCCCAGTGTATGATGAATCGGTTCCCAAGCACCGTTACTTAGCACGTTATTTGACCCATGTGTGGGTATGGATAGAAACGCTCAGCTTTAAAATTGTGGACTCAATGTGTGGTTTTAGAGTCTACCCTTTAAATGTGACTAATAAGCTTATAAGTGAGGTTAATCTCGGTAAGCGTATGG
Organism: Pseudoalteromonas sp. S327; assembly: GCF_005886415.1. Classification (NCBI taxonomy): domain Bacteria; kingdom Pseudomonadati; phylum Pseudomonadota; class Gammaproteobacteria; order Alteromonadales; family Pseudoalteromonadaceae; genus Pseudoalteromonas; species Pseudoalteromonas sp. S327. Next base: position 27,095 of record NZ_PNDP01000016.1, read on the forward strand.
ACTTTGATCCAGAAATACTGGTTAGGTTATATTGGCGCAACGTTCCATTTGTTTTTTTACCAAGCCAGGTTATTTACCCAGAAAATGGCTTGTCACACTTCCAGCCACTCCAAGATAATGTGCGTATTTCGTGGTTACATACGCGTTTATTTTTTGGCATGCTGCTTCGTTCACCTGTTTTACTATGGCATAAATATAAGAGACGTTATGGCCGTTAAACATTGGTCTAAAATGCAAGAGCGAGGTAACTTTTTAGGTATACAAATATTACTATTTGCCCATAAAGTACTTGGTCGTAAAGGGCTGTGGGTTATTTTGTTCCCGGTTGTTTGCTATTTGTTTATTACCGGTAAAGTTGCACGCGCGGCTTCTAAGCAGTTTTTAGTCCAAGTTAATAATTACAATAATGTTGAGCGTAAAGTAACTTTTAAACAACAGCTTATGCATTTTTGTAGTTTTGCCGATAGCGCCCTTGATAAAATTGATGGTTGGCTCGGTCGAATTTCAAAAAAGGATATCCAATATACTAATGAACAGCTGTTTATTGATTTAAATGAGAAACAGCAAGGGGCCATTTTTATTGGCTCTCACTTGGGTAACCTTGAGGTATGTAGAGCACTGAGCCAGCATCGCAGCAGTAAAAAAATTAATGTGCTTGTATTTACTCATCACGCTGTTGAATTTAATAAAATGCTTAAAAAAATTAACCCTGCGGTGTCGGTTAACTTAATTCAAGTGAGCGATATGGGGCCTGATCTAGCTATTTTATTAAAAGATAAAGTAGAGCAGGGTGAAATAGTCGTTATTGTTGGTGATAGAACAAGCGCTACAACGGGTGAGCGATCAACACGTGTTGAGTTTTTAGGTAAGCCAGCATCTTTTTCTCAAGGGCCTTTTATATTAGCTGCATTATTAGATTGCCCCGTTTACTTTTTATTTTGCTTAAAAGATAAAAAAACAAAAAAGTATCATGTGATTTTTGAACATTATAGCCAAACATTAAAAATACCCCGCTCACAAAGGCAAGGTCTATTAACCACTGTAATTACAGATTTTTCTGCACGTTTAGGCTTTTATGCCGCGCGGTATCCTTATCAGTGGTTTAATTTTTATGATTTTTGGCAAAACGATCAGCAAGTAGAACGCAGCAATGCAAAGGAGAAGTAGAGTGTCAGCTCAGGAAGTACAGCTTTTTGGAAACCAACAACTTTCTATTGAAGATATTGTTAATATTGCACATCAAAATACTCAGGTGCAATTAAGTGGCTGCGAGCAATTTAGCGCAAAGATTGATAGCGCGCTTAGCTTTTTAGACTCTCTACTCAAAGAAGATGGTGTGATTTATGGGGTAACTACAGGCTATGGTGACTCAGTTACGGTTCCTGTACCACTTAACTTAGTTGATGAGCTACCATTACATTTAACGCGCTTTCATGGTTGTGGACTAGGCGATGTGTTTAATAAAGTACAAGGGCGTGCAATTTTAGCTACGCGCTTAGCATCACTTTCACAAGGCTATTCTGGCGTAAGCTGGGAAATGCTGAATCTTCTCAAAGACTATTTAAACCTTGATATAGTACCTGTTATTCCTCAAGAAGGTTCGGTAGGCGCTAGCGGTGATTTAACCCCACTGTCGTATGTAGCAGGTGCTATGGTTGGTGAACGTGATGTTTTTTACAAAGATAAAATACTTAACAGCGCGCAGGTAATGCAAGCGGCTGGTTTAAAGCCTTTAACGCTTCGCCCAAAAGAGGGGCTTGCAGTTATGAATGGTACAGCTGTGATGACCGCACTGGCTTGTTTAGCGTTTGATAGAGCTAATTATTTAGCAAAACTTGCAAGTAGGATTACTGCATTGTCTAGCCTTGCTCTTAAAGGTAATAGTCATCATTTTGATGAAATTTTATTCTCTGTTAAGCCTCATCCTGGGCAGCAACAAGTTGCTAAATGGATACGAGATGATTTAAACCATCATGACCATCCTCGTAACGCTGATAGACTGCAAGATAGGTACTCTATTCGCTGTGCACCGCATGTTATTGGTGTATTGCAAGATAGTTTGCCATTTTTCAGGCAGATGATAGAAAACGAGCTTAACTCTGCAAACGATAACCCTATTATTGATGGCGAGGGTGAGCATGTACTTCATGGTGGCCATTTTTATGGCGGCCACATTGCAATGGCAATGGATAGTATGAAAACGGCGATTGCAAATCTGGCAGATTTAGCCGACAGGCAAATCGCTTCATTGGTCGATACTAAATTTAATAATGGATTACCATCAAATTTATCAGACAGTGAGGCTGAACGTCGTTACATAAATCATGGCTTTAAAGCCGTGCAAATAGGCGCCAGTGCCTATACTGCTGAAGCGCTTAAGTTAACGATGCCTGCAAGTGTATTTTCTCGCTCTACTGAGTGCCATAATCAAGATAAAGTAAGTATGGGGACTATTGCCTCACGTGATTGTTTGCGTATTTTACAGCTTACAGAGCAGGTTATTGCAAGTACGTTACTAGCAAGTATTCAAGGGGTGAGGCTGCGTATTAAACAAGGCGAACTTGAATTTTCAAGTTTAACTGCAGATATGCAAGCGATGTATACTGACATAACTCATTATTTCGAAAACCTAACTGAAGATAGGCCAATGGAAGCGGTACTTAGACAAACCATTAGTTATATTCAAGAAAAACGTTGGGCTTTATATGAATAGTAAAGGTGCTTTGCTAACTCATGAAGTGGAAATTGAAATTCCATTTCATGACTGCGATCCGATGAATGTTGTATGGCATGGTAATTACCCTCGCTACTTAGAGGTGGCTCGCTGTGAGTTACTGCGATTATTTGATTACGACTATCCTCAAATGATGGAGTCGGGTTATGCGTGGCCAATAGTGGATATGCAAATTAAGTACGTGGCATCCGCCATATTTACCCAAAAAATTAAAGTGACCGCGCATTTAAAAGAGTTCGAAAACCGATTAAAAATTGATTATATAATTACAGATGCCATAACGAATAAGCGTATTACTAAAGCGACTACCACTCAAGTTGCTGTTGAGATATCGACTAAAGAAATGCAGTTTGCCTCACCAGCGGTGATAGTTGATAAGCTTGCAAAAATACTTAGCTAATATTGGATGATGCTATGAATTATTTAAAAAATTGTGTGTTTGTTAGTTGTCTTTATTTTGTTTTTTTTAGTGCCAGTTTATTAGCTGCTACGACAGTTTCGGGTGAATTTAAGCAATTAAAACATTTTGCCGGCTTCTCTAAACCATTCATCTCTAAAGGGGAGTTTACACTTGAAGGGGAAAAGCTGCTTTGGTATGTAAAAACACCAGTGCAAAGTACATTACTAATCGAGAATGGCCAAGTATTTGTGAAAAATAAAGAGGGTGAGCTTACTCCTCAGCCTGGCAGCGAGCAGTTTGTAGGCTTATTAACTGACTTACTCGGATTAGATATGAGAGCCTTATATGCGCGGTTTGATGTAACAAATCAAACAGGCTGTTTATTATTAAAGCCAAAAGATACGCTATTAAAACAGCTGTTTAGCCATTTTATTCTTTGTGAAAATAACCAGCGTGTACAAAGTATAACCTTAAATGAGCACTCGGGTAGCAACACAGTAATAGAGTTTTCTTATGCAAATACACCTAATAATTAATAAGTGTAAGTAACCTTCGGAAAAGTGACGTGATTAAACGTATTAGTGTACTTATTACATGGTTTGGTTTTTTAGCTGTTTTACTTTGTGCTGCTTTGTATATCACTAAGCCTGTATTAAATGCTGATATGTTTAGTTTATTACCAAAATCACATTCTCAATTGGCGTACGGCGAAGAGGTCTTTTTTAAAAAAAATGCAAACCGTATTATGTTTTCATTTACTGGTGATGGTAAAAACTTAGCACATGACGAGCTTAAATCATGGCTGTTAAAACGTGATATAAAAAATAGCTTTGAACTGCCAAGCATTGTGCAGTTATCTTCAGTGTTCTCTGCGTATCAACATGCGCTGCTCAGCGACAATTATAAAAATAGTATGGTTGATAAAGCACAGTTTGAGTCATTTTACCTTACTCAATTAAATCAATTAGGAAACCCTTTTGTAAGTGCCACCCTAAAAGCCGATATTAGTTTAAGTCTTGCTGCATTTATAGGCGATAATTTAAAACAAAGTCAGTTATTCTCTTTAAAAAATGAGCGGTTAACGCGCCGTCTAAATCATACTGATTATGCTGTTATATTGGCTACCATTCCTAACAATAGCCTCCCAATTGATGAGTCTATTAAGCTTGCGAGCAGCATTAAAAATAAGCTTGAAAGTTTAAATGATACGTACCCACAGACCACTATTCGCTATTCAGGTGCTCTTTTTCATACAGCTGAAAACGCTCAGCAAGCTAAGTATGAAATGAGCTTATTTGGTGGCCTTAGTGTAATCGCATTACTTTTAATGGTGTTTTGGGTATTTAGGCAAGTCAGTAGCATTTTGCTTGCAAGCTTAACCGTACTTAGTGCACTGGCTGGTGGTGCTACGGCCATGGTATTTGTGTTTAATTCGATTCATTTGTTAACACTAGTTTTTGCTGTAACCATAATTGGTATAGCTATTGATTATGCATTTCATGCGATGACTGATTTAGCGTATGGCAACAGTTTTTACCAAAGTAGTGGGTTAAGTAAAGGCACAAAAACAGCTTTGCTTTTATCTTTTATTACAACAGGCCTCGGCTATAGCTGTTTATTAGGTGCGCCAATTTCACTTTTATCGCAAGTAGCAGTGTTTGTAATTGCTGGGCTTGCGAGCGCCTGGTTATTCACATTAATTATATTACCTATCTGGCAATCTAAGCTTGTACTCTCTGAGCGAAGTTTGATTAAAAGTCAGCAGTTATTAGGTTTAATGGTGCGCTTTAACCGTTGTAAGCAATCGGTTTTACTCGTATTGGGGCTGGTGTTAATGTTTTTGTTTTACCTTAAACCGGTTTCATTTAACAACGATGTACGTTTACTAAATGCAAGCCCACAGCAACTAATACTTAATGAGCAAAAGCATTTAACTTTATTGGGACAGTTAGATGCCCACATTGTATTTTTATTTGCATCAAATGCTGAACAACTACTGCAAAAGCAAGAGCAACTAATAGATGATTTAAAGCGTATTAACCCACATCTTAAACACAATGCTATTAAGCGTTGGTTACCTAGTAAGCGCACGCAAAAAAATAATTTAGCGCTCTTTAACGGAGCTGTTAAAAACGATGTGTTAATTATCACTGAAAAATATACAGGGATAAAAGTTGAGTCAGCTAACACAGAACTTTTGAGTTACGACGCTTTAGCAAATAGTCATTTTTCAGCACTTTTAAATGCACAAATGTTTGTTGAGCCTAATAAGGCTGTTACTTGGTTTTCTGTATCGGGAATATCCACGCACGCGTTAACTTCTAGCGTTAATGCTTATGAAGATGCGTTTATATATAACAAGCCTGAGCAAATCAGTAGCCTACTTGAAAACTACAGCCAGTATTTATTGCTTACATTGGGCGTGGCCATTGTTATTTGCTTTGTTTTATTTAGCTATAAATTTGGCCTTCGGATTGGCACTGTGCAGGTGATAACATTAAGTGCCAGCCTATTGACTATGCTTTGGGTATGTAATGCAGCGCAAGGAAGTATCTCAATTTTTAATCTGCTAGGTGGCTTACTCATTATTGGCCTAGCCATAGATTATTTAGTGTTTTACCAAATTAACAACTTAACGGCGGTAAATGTATTGGCCATTAGCTTGTCGGCCGCCTCTTCGATGTGTGTGTTTGGTATGCTCGCCTTTTCAGATACCCCCGCCATTTTTAGTTTTGGCCTTACTGTTATGGTAGGGATTTTAGCCGTATATATTTTATCTCCATTAAGTGTATTAAAGTCTCAAAAGGAATAATAATTTGAACAACCTTGAGCAGTATGATGTTGTGGTTATAGGAGCAGGGCCTTCAGGTGCACTTGTAAGTAGCTTATTAGTACAAAAAGGCTGGAAAGTGCTGGTGCTAGAGCAACAAGTATTTCCTCGTTTTTCAATTGGCGAAAGCTTATTACCTCAATGTATGGAGTATTTAGCTGATGCTGGGCTAGTTAACACAATACATGAACATGCAGATGAGCTTGGCTTTCAATTTAAAGATGGTGCTGCGTTTCATCGTAATGGCCAAAATACAGCTATAAATTTTACTGAAAAATTTAGCCCAGGCCCGGGTACTACTTTTCAAGTTAAACGGGCTAATTTTGATAAGCTGATTGCTGATAGAGCGCAGCATCAAGGCGTTGAAATTCGCTATCAGCATAGTGTTATTGGTTTTACTGATGAAGCTGCTAGTGCGACGCTGCAAGTGCAAAATAATAAAAAACAAACGTATGACGTAAGGGCTAAGTTTGTACTTGATGCGAGCGGTTTCGGCCGAGTTTTACCAAAACTTTTAAATTTAGAAAAACCTTCTACTTTTCCTGTGCGTAGTGCTTATTTCAGTCACTTTAATGATGGCATTACTGACGAGATGTTTGATAGAAATAAAATTTTAATAACCGTTCACCCTAAATTTAATGATGTTTGGTATTGGCTCATCCCCTTTAGTGATGGCACGTCCAGCATTGGGGTTGTTGCAAAGCAAGCACGCTTTAATGAGAGTAGTGAAGCTGACACCTTAAAACAGTTTATAGAGCAAGACCCTTACTTAAAAAAACTTTTAGCTAATCGCGTACCTATAACACAGGCGCGTAGCATTAGTGGTTACTCTGCTAATGTATGTACGCTACATGGAAAACATTTTGCTTTACTAGGCAATGCGGGTGAATTTTTAGATCCGGTGTTTTCATCTGGGGTGACTATTGCTTTAAAGTCTGCACACTTAATTGCCCCCTTTATTGATGATTATTTAAATGGAGAAGTGATTGATTTTGAGGAATGTTACGCCGAGCCATTGCAGGCAGGAGTTGATTGTTTTAAAACCTTTGTTAAAGGTTGGTACGATACCCGATTTCAAGACGTTATTTTTTATTCAGAGCAAAACTCGCAGGTTCGTGAAATGATCAGTGCTATTTTAGCGGGTTACGCATGGGATAAAAATAATCCATTTGTTGCTCAAAGTGAGCGTCGTTTAAATGTATTAGCGCAGCTATGTCAAAATTAATCCCAGTTATTGAGGCTCATATCAGACACTTTTTAAAATGTACTTTTATAGCTTTAGTGTGTGTTTGCATAACAGCATGTAGTAGCACATATAAAAGCAGTGAGCGTGTTGATATTTCTGCAGCCACTACACTTGATATTTCGCATGTGCCTGTACAAATGTTTGATCAAAATTGGCAGCATGTTTTATATATTCAAAACAATGAGAAAGAGCATACATTATTAGCACAATTAGAAATAAACAAGCAGGGTACTATCAACTTATTGTTGATGACTACACAAGGCTTACCTATTTTAAAGCTTGAAAAACTAAATAACCAACCACCTAATGTTACTAAAATGATAGTCGGTGTTGATTTAGACCCAGCTTATATATTGGCAGATATTGCCTTAGTGCATTGGCCTGTATTATTTCTTAATGAGAAAATATCTGGGGCGATTATAAAGCAGATAGCCACACAAAGGCGTGTAGTAAAAAATAACCGCTCGATTATTACAATAAATTATAGCGATAATAAAACAGTACTAAATAATAGTGAGCGACATTATCAAATTACATTTGAGAAGGTAAACTAGTGACTTTTTGGTTAAATGATTTAGGCATTGTAAGTGCAATGGGCAAAGGCGTTGAAGATACAATTATTAGCCTAAATAACTTACAAAATAATGAAGCCCCACAGCTTTTAAAGACAAAAGATTTAAGCACAGAGGGTTTGCCATTTTATGTTGGGCACGTGGACTGCGTTCCTCTAAATCAAAAGCACCGTATTGATACGCTAATTGATATAGCCCTTGAGCAAATATCCCCAACACTTAAGCGTTTTTCACATATTGATAAATCACGAATTGCTGTTGTGGTAGGTACAAGTACATCTGGGGTGCATGATGGCGAACAAGCTCGAGCTGAACACGACAGTTCAGGTGTGTGGCCAAGTGACTTTTTATATGCTGATCAAGAACTTGCTACTCCTTCACATTACATAGCCGAAAAAGTAGGGGCGTTAGGTCCTTGTTATAGTATTTCAACGGCATGTACCTCAAGTGCTAAAGCTCTCATTAGCGCAAAAGCTTTAATAACTGCTGATTTAGCAGACGTTGTAATTTGTGGTGGCGTAGACAGCCTTTGCAAACTTACCATTAATGGATTTAATGCCTTGGCATCAATGAGCACTGGAATGTGTAAGCCTTTTTGCGATGACAGAGATGGTATTAATATTGGTGAGGGTGCTGCGTTATTTGTCATGAGTAAAGAAGCACCGTTAGAAAATGGCGTCATGTTTTTAGGTGGTGGGGAAAGCTCTGATGCTCATCACATTTCGGCGCCAGACCCTAGCGGTAATGGTGCAAAATCGGCAATGAAAGCAGCTCTGGCCGTTGCTGACTTATTACCTAGTGATATTGACTATATAAATGCACACGGCACAGCAACAATTAAAAATGACGAAATGGAAGCCCTTGCAATTAATAGTGTGTTTGGCAACAATACACCGCTGAGCTCCAGTAAGTACTTAACTGGGCACACTTTAGGTGCAGCTGGTGCAATTGAAGCAGGTATTTGTTGGCTGTTGCTCAGAGGGAGAGGAAATATTACTTTGCCTTTTAATAAATGCACACACAGAAATAAGCTGGCAGATGTTAACGTTATTGAGCAAGCTAGCACGGTTAAATTAAATTACTGTCTATCTAACTCATTTGCGTTTGGTGGTAATAATGCCAGTTTGATTTTAGGTACTCATAATGAATAATTATTCTATAGAGCAGGTTGTACCCCACGATGCTCCTATGATCTTAATAGATCAGTTAGTTGAATACAGCGATGAAAGTGCAACCTGCTCTGTGACTATTACACCCCAAAGCCCTTTTTATAATGAGCAAATTGAGGGAGTGCCAAGTTATATAGGTGTTGAATATATGGCCCAGTCTATAGCTGCCTATGCTGGAGCATTAGCTAACGATATTAATGAAGCGGTTAAAATTGGCTTTTTGATCGGCACGCGAAAATATAAAACACATCAGGCCATGTTTTATAAAAACAGCACCTTAACTATTTATGTTCACAAGCTTTACCAAGAAGAATCTGGTTTAAGTGTGTTTGAATGCCAAATAAGTGAAAATAAAAAAATACTGTGTGATGCAAAAATAAATGTATTTCAGCCAGAAGAACCGCTGGAATTTATAAGAGAAAACCAATGAATAAAAGAATTTTAGTGACCGGCTCTAGCCGGGGTATAGGTAAGGCTATTGCACTTAAACTTGCAGCTCAAGGCTATGACATTACTGTTCATTGCAGAACTGGTTTAGAGCAAGCTCAGCAAACATGTGCAGAAATACACGCACTTGGACAAAGCACTACACTACTACAATTTGACGTATGCGATAGAGCAGCGGCAAAGCAACAAATTGAGCAAGATATTACAAACAATGGTGCTTACTATGGTGTGGTGTGTAATGCGGGCATTACCAAGGATATGGCTTTTCCGGCAATGCAGGGCGATGATTGGGATAGCGTAATTAGAACTGGGTTAGATGGCTTTTATAATGTTGTGCACCCAACAGTTATGCCCATGGTACAAACTCGTAAAGGTGGGCGCATTATTACTATGGCTTCAGTGTCGGGTATTGCGGGCAACAGAGGGCAAGTAAATTACAGCGCAGCGAAAGCAGGTATTATTGGCGCTACCAAAGCCCTATCGCTGGAACTAGCTAAGCGAAAAATTACTGTAAATTGTGTAGCGCCTGGTTTAATTGAAACAGCAATGACGGATGAGCTTCCGGTTGCTGAAATGATGAAAATGATTCCACTTAAACGTATGGGAACAGTGAACGAAGTGGCTGGTACAGTTGCATTTTTAATGTCTGATGATGCTGCTTACATCACTCGCCAAGTTATTTCGGTTAACGGCGGGATGGTTTAATGAAACGTGTTGTTGTTACAGGGATGTCGGTTATAACCGCATTGGGCGATGATTGGGATGAATTTAAAAGCGCCTTGATTAAAGGTGAAAATGCAGTTGTAACAATGCTTGAATGGGATAAAGCTGATGGGCTTAATACACGCTTAGCTGCCCCTGTCACCCATTTTGAAAAACCTAACCATTATAAACGTAAGCAAATACGCTCAATGGGGCGAGTGGCACTTATGTCCACACGTGCAACTGAGCGTGCGCTTGAGCAAGCTGATTTACTTGAACATAAAAGTCTTACAGATGGCTCTACCGGTGTAGCATATGGCTCATCCACCGGCTCAACACCGCCGCTTCTCGCATTTGCAAATATGTTGGAAAGTGGCTCAATGTCTGGAGTCACAGCTACAAGCTATATTCAAATGATGGCACATACAGCACCAGTAAATGTAGGCGTATTTTTTGGCTTAAAAGGACGAGTGATCACTACAAGTTCGGCATGTACGTCTGGCTCGCAGGGTATTGGCTACGCCTATGAGGCAATTAAATTTGGTCGTCAAAAAATAATGGTAGCAGGGGGGGCAGAAGAACTTTGTATTACCGAAGCAGCTGTATTTGATACGCTGTATGCTACAAGTATTAAAAATGACACCCCTAAAAATACGCCTCGCCCATTTGATAAAAACCGTGATGGCTTGGTTATAGGAGAAGGTGCCGGTACTTTAATACTTGAAGAGTATGAGCATGCTAAAGCTAGAGGGGCAAATATATTGGCTGAGGTTGTCGGTTTTGGCTGTAACTCTGATGGACAACATGTTACTCAACCATCTTCAGATACCATGCAAATAGCCATTGAAATGGCATTGCAAGATGCCAATTTATCACCTGATAAAGTAGGTTATGTCAATGCGCATGGTACCTCAACCGATAGAGGTGATATTGCTGAGTCTCATGCCACTTTTAATGCGCTGGGAGTTAAACCTATTAGCTCTTTAAAAAGCTATTTAGGGCATACTTTAGGGGCGTGTGGTGCAATAGAAGCATGGGCTACTATTAATATGATGAGCGATAATTGGTTTGCACCTACAATAAATTTAACCGATATAGATAATGATTGCGCTGAGCTTGATTATATTAAGACACAAGGGCGAGAAATTAACACCGATTATGTCATGAGTAATAACTTTGCATTTGGTGGGATTAATACATCTCTTATTTTTAAACGGTATAAGCAAGATTAATCAAGTTTATAAACACTAATCACTAACTGTTGACTCATTTTTGCTGTATAATTTGCGACCCTTGATAAATGTGGCCGCAGGTTATACAGCATGAATTTTAAATCTTTTAGTTTTTCCCCTGAACTTATTCAGGCGTTAGACGAACTTAATTACCACACCCTTACGCCCATTCAGCGTTCAGCTATTCCGGCTGTTCGTAAAGGTAAAGACGTTTTAGCAAGTGCCCAAACAGGCACAGGTAAAACGGCTGCGTTTGCTTTACCTATCATCCAAAAATTAACTGAATCTGAGCTAAGCACAAGCAATGCTCCGCACGCGTTAGTGCTTGCGCCAACTCGTGAGCTTGCAGAGCAAATAGCAAATAACTTTAAAGCCTATGCAAAACATACCGCTTTAAAAGTAGTGAGTCTATTTGGCGGTGTTAATACCGCAGGCCAAGCAAATGCACTTAAAGACGGCGTAGATGTTGTAGTTGCAACTCCAGGGCGTTTACTTGATCATATTCGTTTAGGTAATTTAAGCCTAGCAAGCGTTAAACACTTAGTACTTGATGAAGCTGATCGTATGCTTGATATGGGCTTTATTGAAGATATGCAAAGTGTTATTAAAAGTTGTGACGAGCAGCGCCAAATTTTACTTTTCTCAGCCACTTTTCCAGCGGCTATTAAGCAGTTTGCAGCAAAAGTATTAAAACAGCCTGAAATTGTTCGCGTAGATCAAACCAATAGTACTGCAAGTACGGTACAGCATGTTGTGTACCCAGTTGAAGAGCGCCGTAAACAAGAGCTGCTTTCTGAGCTGATTGGTAAAAAGAACTGGCAACAAGTACTTGTGTTTGTAAACATGAAAGAAACGGCGGACGAGCTGGTTAAAGAGCTTAACCTTGATGGTATTCCTGCCACTGTATGTCATGGTGATAAATCGCAAGGTAACCGCCGACGCGCACTTCGTGAATTTAAAGAAGGCAAAGTACGTGTTTTAGTGGCTACCGAAGTTGCAGCGCGTGGTATTGATATTGAAGGCCTACCACGAGTAATTAATATTGATTTACCATGGCTTGCAGAAGATTACGTACACCGCATTGGCCGTACAGGTCGTGCTGGTAATCAAGGCCAAGCTATTTCGTTTGTAAGCCGCGAAGAAGAAAACACCTTGTTTGAGATAGAGTCGTTAATTGGCCAAAAAATCAAGCGTGTTTACTTAGAGGGTTATGAAGTAAGTAGCCGTGAAGTACTTATTGATAAAATAGGTAAAAAACCAGCGCATTTACGTCGTAGCCGTACTAATAAGCCAACAGGCCAAGCAACAGGCGAAGCACGTGCGGTAAATCGCTCACGTATTTCAAATGTGCGTAAAAGCTTAAAAGGCGCCAAGCTTACCCTTAAAAAGTAAGCTTACAAAGTGTAGCGCTTTTAAAAACCTGAGGTTTACTCAGGTTTTTTTGTGCCTCAATTTAGCTCAAGGTATAAACAAAAAAACCTCACTAAGTGAGGTTTTTGATTAATAACTTAAAAGGGTTAAGCGTTTTCTAACATTGAGAGTGCAACGGCTTCAGCCGCTTTAATACCATCAATACCTGCAGATAAAATACCACCTGCGTAACCTGCGCCTTCACCCGCTGGGTATAAACCTTTAGTATTTATGCTTTGGAAGCTTTTATCGCGCTTGATACTAATAGGTGATGATGTACGGGTTTCTACCCCTGTTAATAAACCGTCGTTTGTAGAAAAACCACGAATTTGCTTATTAAAGGCTGGAATGGCTTCGCGTATTGCATCGATAGCAAACTGCGGAAGTACATTTGCTAAATCGGTGAGTTTTATTCCTGGTGTAAACGATGGTTGTACATCACCTAAATCGCCCGATGCTTTTCCTTTTAAAAAGTCGCCAATTAACTGTGCTGGTGCATCGTAGTTGCTACCGCCTAATGCATAGGCTTGCTCTTCTAGTTTACGTTGCAAATCAATGCCGGCAAGCGGGTGACCAGGGAAGTCTTTTTCAGGTGTAATACCTACTACAATGGCACTATTTGCATTGCGCTCACTACGAGAGTATTGGCTCATACCGTTTGTTACTACGCGGCCTTCTTCAGAGGTGGCGGCTACAACAGTCCCTCCTGGGCACATACAAAAGCTGTAAACTGTGCGGCCATTATCACAATGGTGAACGAGTTTATAATCAGCAGAGCCTAAAATGGGGTTACCCGCGTTAGGCCCAAAACGACACTCATCAATCATCGATTGCTTGTGCTCGATTCTAAAGCCCACAGAAAACGGTTTTGCTTCTACGTAAATGCCTTTATCGTGAATCATTTTAAAGGTATCACGGGCGCTATGTCCGACAGCAAGTACTACATGGCGGGTATTGAGCTTTTCACCGTTTGAAAGCGTTAAGCCAGTTACTTGTCCATCATCTATATGAATGTCGTCTACGCGGGTACTAAAGCGGATTTCGCCGCCAAGTTCAATAATACGTGCGCGCATTTTTTCAATCATGGTAACAAGTTTAAACGTACCAATGTGTGGCTTACTTACATATAAAATTTCATCTGGTGCGCCGGCTTCTACAAATTCGGTGATAACTTTACGCCCGTAATGTTTTGGATCTTTTACTTGGCTGTATAGTTTACCGTCTGAAAATGTACCTGCGCCACCCTCGCCAAACTGCACATTAGACTCTGTATTAAGGGTACGTTTACGCCAAAAGCCAAAGGTGTCTTTGGTACGTTCGCGTACTTCTTTACCGCGCTCTAAAATAATAGGGTTAAAACCCATTTGAGCCAGCACTAAGCCCGCAAATAATCCACACGGGCCAAAGCCAATTACTATAGGTCTCTCAGTAAGGTTAGCGGGGGCGTGGGCAACAAATTTGTATGAGGTATCAGGGGCGGGTTTTACGTGCTGATCTTTTGCAAATGCGTTTAACAGCGCTTCTTCGTTATCTACTTCAATATCGAGGGTATAAATAAGTAAAATAGCCGTTTTTTTACGTGCATCGTACCCACGTTTAAACACATTGTAGCTGTGTAGCTGCGCTGGCTGTATTTTTAGTTTATCAACTATGGCTTGGCCTATAGCGTCCTCATTATGATCAAGCGGCAGCTTTATTTCGGTTAAACGTATCATTGTTATCTCTTTTAGGTGTCTTAGCGGTAATAGTATCCGCTCACAATAAGAAGTGTAGGGCACGTAATGGCTATACATTAAGGGCGCATATATTACGTTAAATTGACCGCAGATGGCACATATTTATTGTGTTTTTAATGGGGTTGGGTATGATCCTCGCTTTAGATAATTAATTACTAGGTTTAAACTATTATGGCGTTTGTGGTCACCGAAAACTGTATTAAGTGTAAATACACAGATTGTGTGGCAGTGTGCCCTGCAGATGCCTTTTACGAAGGCCCTAACTTTTTAGCAATAAGCCCTATTGATTGCATAGATTGTGGATTATGCGTACCAGAGTGCCCAGCTGAAGCAATTTACCAAGAAGACGAGCTGCCGGAAGACCAAAAAGAGTTTACCGAGCTTAATGCTGAGCTTGCATTGGTGTGGCCACGCATTGTTGAGGTAAAACCAGCGCCTGCTGATGCCGATAGTTGGAATGGTGTGGCTAATAAGCTTAAATTAATTGAAACCTAGCTTTTAAATTAAGCCTTTAATATTAATTAGTTAAAAAAGCTATTGTTTTTAGTATCAAACTATTAACAAATGTACTGACTTAAATTACACTTCAAAAATAAGTTTACCTTTTAAGGGTAAACACGTCTAAATGGATGTTTATGCAGTACTTAATAATTATAAAAAAACAATGCAGTGCTTTATTCCCCTTCTTATTAGCACTTTTATTTTCTAACCACCTTTATGCCAGTGAAAAACAGCAGCATTCTCTTGTACATATAAATGCAGATATTACTGTAGATGGCGTACTTGATGAGCCCCACTGGAAAAATGCCACTTTAGTTCCTATAGCATTTCAAGATGAGCCTAACGAAAAGGGCACCCCACCGGTTAAAACCGATGCTTACATGTATGAAGATGGCAGCCACTTATATGTTGCTTTTGTAGCCGAAGATCCACAGCCGAGCGAAATAACAGCGTCACTACGTGATAGAGATACGCTTTGGCAAGATGATACGGTTATTTTAATTATTGACACTTTTAACGACGAACGTTCAGCTTACGAATTTTATGTAAATCCATTGGGTGCGCAAGGTGATACGCGAATGAGTGACACCGATGGCTGGCAATCAGACCCGTCTTGGGATGCAATATGGGATAGCGCAGGGCAAATTACCGACCAAGGGTTTGTGGTTGAAATGCGTATACCTTTTAAAGCGCTAAGATTTCCTGAAAATAAAACAGATTTAACATGGGGCTTTGCCCTTATGCGAAATTACCAACGTGATGTACTGTATCAGCTTTCAAATATGGGGTTTGACCGAGATATAAAATGCAGTTTATGTCAGTTTGATAAATTAAATGGTTTTAAAAATATAAAAGCCAGCAAAAATCTGCAACTAACGCCCACACTTACGGCGCTCAGAAATGATTCAAAACCTACCTTGCCAGGGCAGTGGGATAATGGTGATATAGACACCGAAGCTGGCCTTGATTTACGCTGGGGGGTTACACAAGATGCGGTAATTAATGCCACTATAAACCCAGATTTTTCGCAAATAGAAAGTGATGCGTTAGCCCTTGATGTAAATACCACGTACTCAATTTATTATGCAGAAAAACGACCATTTTTTTTAGATGGCGCATCCTACTTTAAAAGCAGTTTATTTGAACTATTGTACACCCGCACTATTGCAGAGCCTGAAGTAGGGGCAAAATTAACAGGTAAAACAGGGCAACATAGCTATGCATTTATGTATGCCGATGACAATAATAGCAATATTTTATTGCCAACAAATCAAGGCTCTGGTTTTGCAATTTTAGAGGATAAAACCCATGCAGCAGCGGCGCGTTATCAATACGATATTGGCCAACAAGGCACTATAGGGCTAAGTACGACTCACCGCGAAAGCGATGATTACTATAATACGGTGCTTTCTGTCGATGGCAGCTATTGGTTTAATCAATCAGATCTACTGACCTACCAGGTAGCTACAACAGATTCTAAAAACTCTGATTTTTTAACAAGTAACTATAACTTATCTAAAACTCAATCTGATGAAGCGTACGCTATAGAGTTTACCCGTGATAAACGTGACTACAATTTGTTTGCTAGCTACGAAAATATAGGTAAAGACTATCGTACTGACTTAGGTTATCAAGAAAAAGTAGATTATGAGAACGTAGGCTTTGGGGGCGGACAAACCTGGTATGCAGATGAATCTGGCTTATTAACGTCATGGTCTTATGAGGCTGATTGGGATAAAACATGGGCGCAAAATGGCGACCTACTTGAAGAAGAATACCAAGGGTTTATAACATTAAAAGGGCAAAAGCAGTCTATTTTTGAAATTGGCTTACTGCATCGTTATGAAAACTATAATGATGCTTTTTATAACCAAAATATTGGCTTTGTTTATACGGGCTTTAAACCTAAAAATAATATATGGCTTTCGTTTTATGGTGAGTATGGCAGCCGCATTGATTACGCCAATGAGCAAATTGGCGATTCGTATGCAACGCAAACACAAGTTACGTGGGATATAAACGATCATTGGCAAGTAGACGCTACGCATAACTACAGCGTTTTAGATAACCCTCAAGGGGAGCGAGTTTATACCGCTAACTTATTAGATTTTAGGCTTTATTATAAATTTAGCATGCGCGCTATGCTTAAGCTTATCTTGCAATTTGAAGACATTGATAGAAATAAAGACGCCTACTACTACCAAGTTAGCCACATTAATAAAGACTATGGCAGCCAATTAGTTTACTCGTACAAAATTAATGCTCAAACATTATTTTATTTAGGCTACTCAGATAAAAGCTATCAAGACGATTCCCTAAAACACGTTGAAAGAGATCAACGCACATTTTTTACAAAAGTTAGCTATGCATGGCAACTTTAAATAACCATTAAAAGGATGAATATGAAAACAATAAAAATAACTATCGCAGCTGCAATGGTAGCAACCCTAGCGGGTTGTGCTGCTAAGCAAGATATAACTCGCTTTGACACTGTGAAACCAGAAGTAGTATGTATAGCTGAACATAAGGCAGTTAAAGAAGGCGTTGTCACAGCAATGGAAGAAGGGTTTGCAAAACATAACGTCAAAACACGTGTAATTGCTGCTAACTATGTATTGAAACATCAGGAGTATCAAACTGAATTACCTAATGCTGACATCGCAGGGTGTAATGCCGTTGCTTATTACGTGGCTAACTGGCATTGGGATTTAGCGTTGTACATGTCATACGCGAATATTTGGGTTACAGACGCTCAAACCAATAAAAAAATTGCGCAAGCATCTTATCGCACCGGCGGTGGTTTGGATAAGTTTATAGACGCGAAAGAAAAAATTATCGAACTAATCGATGGTATGTATTAAATACTTGTAATATTAGTTTTTTCAAACATTTTAAGCTTAAGGTTTATTTTTATTCATCACACTCTATAATTAGTTAATTATTAAGCATTAATTTATTCTTTTTGAGTACAGTTCTAAAAATTTTAATGAATAAGGACTGTGCTATGGCTTGCTTAGTACTAAAAACAGGCGATATAATCGTCTTTTAGTAACGGGTTTATAGGATAAGTAATTTAGATGGATTTTGTTGATGAATAAATTTAAACCCTTAGGCGGCATTTTTTTTGTATTTATCTTGTTTTGCTTTTGTTTAAACATCGAACTAACAAACCAGATTAACCGCATTAATTTATTCAATCCTGATATAGATTTGCGCCACTTTGATATTGTAGATACAACGCTCGAAATGGCGCCTTGGTATAACCCTATGCTCAATGGGCACTATTTAATACACCAGCCTTCTGCCGATTTTTTGTTAGTTAAAACTACCGACACGGAATTTATCGCTGCAAACGCAACAAAGCTTATTTTAATGACGTTAACGTCGCCAATAAACTTTATATTGGTGTGTATGGTATTGTTTGTTGGCTTTACAATTATTCGTAAAGAGCGTAAAAAAATCTCTTATCAGCATCAAATTGCACAACTGAATAACAACGCTAATCAATTGCTTGTAGCCTTTAACCTACAACCGCAACACGACAACCCGTCAGGGCTGGGTAATTTAAGCCAGTCAATAAACAATTTAAATACCCATGTTGCTAATTATTTAAAGCAAACACAAACAAGTATCTGCCAAGATAAGCTAACTTTGCTCATTGACCGCCATGCTTATATTGAGCATATAGATAGGCAAATAAATTTTACTGACGAAGAGCAGCTTAAATGCGCCTTATTGTTTATTGACTTAGATGGCTTTAAACAGGTAAATGACTCGTTTGGCCACAGCTTTGGTGATGAAATTTTGGTGCAGGTTGCTACGCGCCTAGCTAACGTATTACGCCATCATAAATTAAGTAATATTAACGAGGCGAATCAGTTAGAGCAAAATTTATCACGTTTAGGCGGTGACGAATTTTCAATTTTTATTGAGTCGGTAGATACCGATAATAAAGTAGTCGATATTGCTAAGCACGTACTCAGTGAACTTGAAAAAGACTTTGTACTGGGTAATAAAATAATAAAAATTAGCGCCAGTATTGGTATAGCGGCGTACCCAGAGAGCGCATCAACACCACAAGCATTATTGCAATTGGCCGATGTGGCAATGTACCGTGCAAAAAGCGATGGTAAAGGCATTTTTAAAGTGTACTCCCCAGAGATGGGTAATAAAATGCGCCGCTATCACTATTTATTAGAAGAGCTGCGTTTGGCGGTTGCGTGTAAAGACTTTTACTTATCTTTTCAACCTATCGTGCATGTAGAAGATTGCATGATAGATTATTTTGAAGCGCTTACACGCTGGGATCACCCTATAGAAGGGATGATTTCACCGGCGGAGTTTATACCTATTGCCGAAGAGTCTAACCTTATTTTAGAGCTCGGCGATTGGATTATGCATGAGTCGTGTAGGCAAATGGCGGCATGGCATAATGCCGGTATGCGCAAAGTGAAAATTTCGGTTAATGTATCGGGTGTGCAACTAAAACACCGCTCAGTGTACGATTGGATAATGAAAAACCTAAAAAACACAGGGCTGCCATCGCATTCTTTAATGCTAGAAATAACAGAGTCTACGTTTATTAAAGCCAGTAAAAGTATGATTGAAGAGCTTGAGCGGCTTCGTGCAGAAGGTGTGACAATTGCTATTGACGATTTTGGTACCGGCTTTAGTTCATTAAGTACATTGGCTGATTTGCCCATTGATGTAATAAAAATAGATCGCTCGTTTATCTCTCAAGCCGATAAAAGTCCAAAGTACAATGACATCCTGAATACGATTAGCGAATTAGGTCAAAAGTTAGGACTTAAAATAGTGGCAGAGGGCGTAGAAGAAATCGAGCAGTTTGAACTTGTAAAACGCATGGGAGTAAGCTCTGTACAAGGCTATTTGGTTAGTCGCCCTCAATCATCTATAAATGTGGGTAACAAAGTTTTACGTAAAAATACCGCTAACTTATCTGCAGCGGGTACCAGCGCGTGGGAAATAGAAAGTTAGAGCCTGTTTATTATAGGTAATTTAATAGCTTATGTAGGGTTTTTGGCCCATGCTATGGTATTAAATTGCCCCTACCGATAGCGATTAACTTGAGCATTCACTGGCGCAGCTATTTAGGCCACGAAATGTTAAACCCTATATTGTGCTTAATTGCCCCTAAATAAAACTAAGTTCTTTAGGGCTAGAGCCTTAAAATTTAGTAAAAAAAATGCCACTTTTAAAAGTGGCATTTTTGTTTGTAGAATCTAACAACTACAATTTTATAAATCGAATGTGCGTGATATAGCAAGTACTATACGCTCATCAGCGTAATCGTAATCTAGGCTTGTGTCTTCAGCAGCAATCTCAATACCAAAGTCTTCGTAGCTAGTTTGATACGCTAGGCGGTAATGTTTGTATGATTTCTTTTGGTTTACATCCCATGCCCATTTTTCGCCATCAAGCGAATTAGAAATATCAAAGCTTGCACGAATGGCATGATTCGGGGCAATTTCAAAGGTGTGGGCAATCATAGAAATAACATGGCCAGCACCTGTACCAAAGTAATCCCAGCTATACCAAAAGTTTAGCTCTGTTTGACCATACTCACTTGCATAGCCAAATTTTGTGTAGGCTTCGGCGTAGTTACCATCGCTGTTATTACCTTGGTATGTGTAATAAGCAATACCGTAATCAGCGCTAACTGTGTCAGTTAATTGCACGTATTTACCTAGGTAGGCATCAAGTTCAAAATCAGTGTCATCACCAAAATCTACATTAGATGCCCATGCACCCGCATACACACCGCTGTCGAACGCGTAATCAAGGCTTGCTTGAATTGCAGGGTCGTTATCAGTTTGTGTTACACCGTTAAAAGTATAGTCAGATGCTGCTGTAATGGTTGTTGACCAGTTAGCTGACACCGTAGTTGATAAAAGTGCGAAAGGTAGCGCTACGGCTAGTTGTTTTAGTTTGTTATTCATTGTTGATCCCTAATGTACAGTTTCTATTTTTGTGTAATCTATTTTGTTTGCTTTTGGCGAACTGTCTATATTGTTAACCGTTTTAAATTTGCTGTAGCCAATAAACGCAGCACAGCCAAAAAACAGTGCAATTACTAACGCGCCAACCCATTGAATTTGTAAAAACTCAAGCTTAAACAATAGGGTTAGTAACGAAAGGGCAACAATATTGAGTATCATATAGTTCATTTTACCTAAACGTTTAACCGTTAAGTTAAGGTTATCTGTGTATAAGCGTATTAATGAATCAAGCGAATTAATAACAAACACTATCCCAACAAATACCATGGCAAAGTTTTTAATACCCGCTGTTGAAATACCCATTTCGTGGTAGTGATAAAGTACGCTAAACCAAATCGCAATCGGAATAGATGGAAATATCAGCATTGCACCTAATACTTGGTATGTTTTAAGGCCGCCTACAAAACGAGACGTAAATTGGCCAATCATAATGCTCCACGCAAACCACCAAAATAGATAAAATTCATGGTAGTCATTAAGCGGTAAAACAAACTGATTTATATTGGCAAAGTAAGTAGCAATTTCAGCAAGGTTATTGGTAAATGCCGACATTTCGCTGTCTCCAACGACAAAGGCACCTACCCACATAAAGGCAATTAATGCGATAAATAACCACGTTGTAGAAATACTTAAAAAGCGCACGTATTTAATATCTGTACTTGAGTACACAGCAAAGCAAATAGCTGCAAATACAATAAAGTAGAAGGTAGGTATAACGCTCGAACCATCGCCTAGCTCTGGTAAGTACCACGGCAAGTTAGAAAGCAGTAGGTAAGCTGTAAAGGCACATGTGCCAATAATAACCACGTTATTAATGAATTTAACCCATGAAATTTCGAAAAATTTAACTTTGGGCTCTATTACACAGAAATAAAAGCACGTAAGAAAGTAAAATCCCCAGATCAAGAATCCCCAGTAGCCAAACTCAATAGCCAGTGGGTTTGCAAACGCGTATTCTGGGCTTGCTTTTATGTCTGCATAACCTGCAAATTCGGTTAATGGAAACATGATTAGGCCAACGTCTAGGCCTGAGGTAAATAAGATTGCGATAAAGGTAAACGTTCTCACTGGTGTTACGCCTACTACGCGTACGTTACCCCATTTAAATAAAATAGTGATAACTGCAAGTAGCGTAAATATAATGCCAGCACTAAGCCATATAGTCATTATCGCCCTCCCAAAATGAATAAAAGTAACTCATAAGTTCTCCGTTTTTGTTTTATTGCTTGCATAAACACCGCGTAACCAATTTACGCCGTGAGCCACTGCAAGTTGAACGTGCCCTACATAGTGTTAGGCACGTTATGGCTTAATTAAATCTCGCTATTACGTTGCGTTGTTTGCCAATTACTGCTCATGGCAACGTCCACAGATGCTTGCGGTAACGGTGTTTTACCTAAAATTAGATCAGCTGCTTTTTCTGCAACCATAATTGTAGGGGCATTTAAGTTACCATTTGGCACCGTTGGGAAGATTGAGGAGTCAACAACACGTAGCCCTTCAATACCGTGAACCTGAGTATTAGAATTAACCACGGCCATGTCATCTTCGCCCATTTTGCAAGAACAAGACGGGTGATAGGCACTTTCTACTGCTTGGCGTACAAAGGCATCTATTTCTTCGTCGGTTTGAATGTGCTTACCTGGTTGAATTTCTTCATCGCGGTAGTCATCAAATGCGCTTTGCTCAATAATGTCGCGAGTTAGGCGCACACACGCTCTAAAGCCTTCAATATCGTCTTTATGCTGCAAGTAGTTAAATAAAATTTTCGGCGGTTGCTCAGGATTAGCTGATTGAATAGCCACACTACCACGGCTTTTAGGTTTGTTATGACCTACATGCACCTGAAAACCATGACCCGCAAATGCACTGCGCCCATCGTAGCGCATCGCCGCTGGTAAAAAGTGGTACTGAATATCTGGCCATTCAACGTCTGGTTTTGAGCGAATAAACGCACACGACTCAAAGTGGTTTGTTGCACCTAAGCCTTTTCGGGTCAGCAGCCATTTAGCGCCAATTAAGCCTTTTGAAATAAGACCTAATTTACCGTTTAAGGTAATAGGTTGTTTACACTTGTACTGAAAGTAAAACTCAAGATGATCTTGTAAGTTTTGACCTACGCCTGGTAAGTGATGCTTTACCTCAACACCGGCTTCTTCAAGTATGGCTTTATCGCCAATACCCGAAAGCTGTAAAATATGGGGTGAGCCAATTGGACCTGCACTTAATACAACGTCTTTAGTCGCATGCGCCGTTTTAAGAGTGCCATTTACTGTGTACTCAATGCCTGTGGCTTTTTTGCCTTCTAAAATCACTTTTTGTGCTAAAGCACCTGTAATAACTGTTAGGTTACTACGTGATTTTACTGGGTCTAAATACTCGCGCGAGGCCGAACTGCGCACACCGTCTTTAACAGTCATGTGCATCGGGCCAAAGCCTTCTTGCTGAGCTGCGTTGTAGTCGTCTGTGTGTGCATACCCTGCTTCTACACCTGCTTTTATAAAGGTGGTGTAAAGCGGGTTTTGCATTTCGTTACCGTTATTAACGCCAAGCGGGCCTGTGCCACCACGGTGCGCATTTTCACCTAAATAAAAGCTTTCTGCTTTTTTAAAGTAAGGTAAGCACGACTGATAATCCCAGCCGTTAGCACCGTGTTGCTGCCACTCGTCAAAATCTTTCGCGTGGCCGCGAACATATACCATGCCATTAATTGATGACGAACCGCCTAACACTTTACCGCGTGGGCAGTGCATTTCTCGGTTATCTAAATACGGCTCTGGCTGAGTGTGAAATTGCCATGCGTATTTATCTGTATTCATAGGAATAGAGAGCGCAGTTGGCATTTTTATAAATATACTTTTATCGCTACCACCGGTTTCTAACAATAGCACTTTATTGTTTGTATCTTCAGATAAGCGATTTGCAAGTACACAACCTGCAGAACCGGCGCCAACAATAATATAGTCGTAAGTGTTACTCATAGTTGCCACCTTAAAACGGGCTTTCTATGTCGGCCATGCCCACATAAATAGACTTAGTTTGCGTGTAATGATCAAGCGTTTCTATGCCATTTTCACGGCCAATACCTGATTGCTTGTAACCACCAACAGGCATTTCAGCAGGTGAATTACCGTAAGCATTAATCCAACAAATACCGGCTTCTAATTGGTGAATAACACGGTGCGCACGTTTAATATCGCTAGTAAATACGCCTGCAGCTAAGCCAAGGTGTGTACCATTTGCACGGGCGACAACATCGTCTTCGTCTTCAAAAACAAGCACGCTCATAACTGGGCCAAAAATTTCTTCTTTCACAATAGTCATGTCATCGTTGCAATCGGTAAATACCGTAGGTGCTACAAAGTAGCCATTAGGCGCGGATTCAGGAGAAAGAGTTGTACCGCCAGTAAGTAGTGTTGCACCTTCGGCTAAGCCACTTTCTATGTAGCTCATTACCAATTCTTGATGCTTTTTAGAAATTAATGCACCAAAGTTAGTATTTAAATCTTGTGGGTCGCCGGCAATAATATTTTGCTCAGTACGTGTTTTAAGCTCATTAATAAATTGTTGATATACATTTTTATGAACATAAATACGGGTACAGTTAGTACAAATTTCGCCTTGCGTATAAAAGTTACCTAGCATGGCAGCACTGACTGCTTGCTCAATATTGGCATCTTCAAACACTAATAAAGGTGATTTACCACCTAATTCCATTGTTACATCTTTTAATGTACCAGCAGCGCTTGCCACTACTTTTTTACCTGTGCCTACTTCACCAGTGAACGACACTTTGTCTATTTCACTGTGAGAGGTTAACCACTGACCTACATCACCTGCACCTTGCACAACGTTAAATACGCCGGCAGGTACGCCTGCTTCAACAAAAACTTCAGCTAGTTTAATAGCACCTAAAGGGGTTTCTTCAGAAGGTTTAAAAATAAACGCATTACCTGCAGCAAGGGCAGGGCCCGATTTCCAACATGCAATTTGCAGCGGGTAGTTCCATGCACCAATACCAGCACAAATGCCTAGTGGCTCTTTGCGGGTATAGTAAAAGTCTTCGCCAACCATTTGCTGCTGGCCAACTTGCGCTGGTGCTAGGCCTGCAAAGTATTCAATTACATCTGCGCCTGTTTCTATATCAACGCAGTTAGCTTCTTGCATTGGTTTACCTGTATCAAGCACTTCAACTAAGGCAAGCTCATCATTACGCTCACGCAATAAAGCAACCGCTTTTAATAAAATACGGCTACGTTCTATTGGGCTCATTTTTGACCATTGAGCAAAGCCTTGTTTTGCACTTTCGATAGCCGCGTTTTGAATAAATTCGTCGGCAACTTCTACCGAGTAAATAACTTCATCTGTGGCTGGGTTTTTTACATCAAAAGTTTCACCACTTTGGTTTGCAAGGAAGTGGCCGTTAATAAAGTTTTGATAGACAGGTGTAGTCACGCTAGGCTCCATATTGCTTGATGAGTGAATGTACATAGCTTTTTGCTAATGTTTCACTGTGTTTAAATTGGTTTTCGTCAGATTGACTTAATACTGCTCTTAACCATAGGCCATCAATCATGGCGGCGCTAAGTTCTGCAGCTTGTTTTGCTTGCTTTACGGGCATTAGTTGCTTAAAAGAAAATGCTAAATTACTTTGCAAGCGATTACTGTTTACATTTTGCAGCCTGTGCAGCTCTTGATCGTGCATTGACTGCGCCCAAAAACTTAACCACGTTCGCGTGGTGTCATTGCGCTGTTGAACAAGTGCAAAGTTGGCCTCAACAATAAACATCAAACGCTCAATTGCGCTGGTGGTTGGCTCAACTTTTTCAATTAATTCATTTTTTAAATTCGATAACAAATACCTAACGGTTGCCTCTATTAACCCCTGCTTGCCACCAAAGTAATGGCTAATAATGCCAGATGATAAACCCGCATTTTTACTGATGGTGTTAATGGTTGTTCCTTGCAAACCGCGCTGTGCAACTGACTCAATGGTCGCGTCAATTAGCTGCTGACGCCTGACAGGTTCCATTCCGACTTTAGGCATAATTTTTATTAATTGAACGTTCAATAAAGATAAGCTTAATGTAATAGCTCTAACAATTCAAGGCGCAAGTAAACAAGCAGATACCAAGATGTAGATGGATTATTAATAAAAACGGGTTAAATTGTAGTAGTGCTATATGCAGGTCTTTATTAATAAAATTACTTATATTCAGTGAGTTATGTTTCTATTTTTAAATGGTAAAAATAGTAAGGATTTGTTTACGGGGTATGAGTAATAAAAAAGATAAATATTCGTTAGAATGGTAATAGTTAGAGTACGAAGGGTATTTTAAATAAGCAAACGAAACCATTTTACATGTTTAATTAGTGTACTAATTAAAAAAGTAGCAGTGTGTATTGGTTATAAGAGGAGGTGTTAAGGTTAAAAAAGGCGTGCAAATTAGGCGCTATTAATAACGCCTTTAAATAATAGCGGGTAGCGTCTAAGGCGATTACCTATGTAATCATCGGCTAAGATTTGTTGGCATATAAAATTAGCATCGTTACTGGCCTCAAACACCCAGTCAAAGCGTTCAATAGCCAGTAAAAAACCGCGTTTAAGGTGAGTCTGTTCGCGGTATTCATTTAGGTTTCGACGGATTATCTCCAGCTTTTCTGGGTGCGCTTGCAGCTCAGTAATTACCTGGTTTATAAACGAGGTGGTTTGCTTGTTTGTGGTGCGTTTACGAATGCGTCTTGGCTGCATTATTCCTCATTAGCAATGTTGTATAGTTTTTTTAAAAAGTCGTCTTTATGTTTGTCATGCTCATAATCTAGGTGATAAGCATTATGAAACCCAAAGCGCAATAATACGCCGCTACCTTCTAAGTAAATAGTGTAGCCGTCAATGTCAGAGTAAGCCGTAACACCTTGATAATGTTTACCAATATCATTTTGTTTACCGCGCTGCTGAATACGTTCGTATACAGAGAGGATCTGCTTGTTATCGAGTTCGTTTTTCATCATTAACCCTTTATTGTTTAAAGCTATTACGTTTTATATATGAGGGTCGATCACCGTAAAAACAATGCCTAATAAGCGCTAAAATAATCTTGCTATTAACTGGTTTTACCTTATTCTCAAGCCTCATTTTTTGTTGAGCTTACATTATGATAGACAAGGCTTTACTCCTTAAAACTCGCGAACTGTCAGAGCAATTAATTGCTTTACAAACACCCATTAGAATACTCGATGCCATTAACTGGGATAAACAAATCAAAGAGACGTTTTTTAGTCAAAAGTGCCAAAAAAACCCGCTAATCGATAGCGCCTATTACCAGCAACGAGATTTAGGATTTGTCCCCAGCGAATTACGCCAAGCGTTTTCTAACTTGCACCGCAATATTATTAACCAGTTAGGTCAGCTAAATCCTATTTCTCAATACATGGGTAAAATGTGTAGCGAGTATAAAACGGTGCTCAGTATGCTTGAGTATAGAGGAACGCCTGAGTTTCATGATTTGTCGGTAGAGCTTTTTGGTCACCCAAAAGATTTATTTCATGCAGGTGAACCTTCACTGTTCGAACTTGCCAATATGTTAGAAAAACCACTGCAAAACTTATTAATAGCCGATATTTTGCCTGATGATCCTAAAAATATTAATGCAAGTGATGCCGTGCGTATTTTATCTGAGCAAGTGAATAGCAGTATGGCGGGTATTAATGTAGAGGTTATGCTCAGCGATGGGATTGTCAGTGATGCTGCTGCAGGTGCAAATAACATTAAGCTAAATCAAGATGTTAAATTCTCCCAGCGTGAGCTCGATATTTTAGAAGTGCACGAAGGGTGGATACACGTAGGTACAACGCAAAACGGGCTAGCTCAGCCTTATTTAACCTGTTTAAGTAAAGGGACGCCAAGCTCAACAGTGACTCAAGAAGGCTTAGCTGTTTTAACAGAAATAATTACCCTTAAATCAACGCCTAGGCGTTTATCAAAGTTAGTAAATCGTATTCAAGCAATTACTAAAGTGATTGATGGCGCAGAGTTTGTTGATATATACCGTGACTACTTAGCGCAAGGGCTTCCAAAAGATGAAAGCTATACGTTAGCACAACGTGTTTTCAGGGGCAGCACGGCAACAGGCTTACCTTTTACTAAGGATATTGCTTACATTAAAGGATTTGTGCTGGTATATAACTTAATTCGTGTTGCTATACAGCTTGGGCGCATTGATCAGCTGCCATTATTGTTGGTCGGAAAAATATCGATTGATGATTTTAGACTTATATCGCAATTACATAGCTTAGGTGTAATAGAAAGTCCAAAATTTGTACCACCACATTTTAAAGATTTACGAGGTTTAGCAACGTGGCTAAGCTTTGGCAGATTTATAGGCGACTTATCGTTTGAACAGTTAGAAAACGACTATAAACCATTATTTTTGTAATAAGTAGCGCAGGTTGCTTTTATTAGAGCCTGCTCTGTTGAGCAAAAAGGTAAACAAGCCCCAGTTATTTAACGCAATAAAAAAACGCAGTTGGAATGAGCAACTGCGTTGAAATGTATAGGTACAAGCCAGCGTACCTATAGCGAGGAACTTATTTTCTTAACCTGTTAATACTTGGCTGTGCATTTGCTCGTTTAATACAACGACCTCAGCACGTTTAAAAAAGTTAAAGTCGGTTGCTGTAGCAAGTGTGTAGGCACCCATCATACGGCTAATAATTAAATCGCCATTGTTTAGTTTTGGCAGCATAATTGAATCACTTATTACATCTATACTGTCGCATGTTGGGCCCGCAAGTACCGACTCAAAACGCTCGCCATCTTGTTTTGCACTATCGATAGGGTAGGCTGCTTCATCAAACATTAAACCGCTAAAAGAGCCATAAACGCCATCATCTAAGTAGTACCATGTTTTACCTTCGCGCGTGGCTTGTCCCATTATAGAGGCAACACTGGTTACACTACTTGCTACAATAAAACGGCCAGGTTCAGCAATAATTTGCATTGTTTCTGGTAATTGTGCCAACGCGATATTAATAGGCGCACAAAATACATCAATTGGTAGCACATCTGCGCTGTACGGCACAGGAAACCCACCACCAATATCGAGTGTACTAAGTGCTGGTAAGCCTAACTCAGCCACCTGTTTAACCACTTTTGCAGATGCATTTATCGCTTCAACGTATTTAGTTGGGTTAGGTGATTGCGAGCCAACATGAAACGATAACCCTTTAATACGAATACCAAGTTGCTGGGCAAGGCTAATAATGTCGATTGCCGCCTCTGGGCTGCAGCCAAACTTTTTAGATAAATCAGCAAATGCATCTTTATTACGAAAGCTTAAACGCACTAAAATTTCGGCTTGATCTTTATAGGCAATAAACTTTTCAAGCTCGTTAATGTTATCCACCACAAACACTGTACAGCCGTAGGCAAGTGCGTCGCGAATGTCACTGTCGCGCTTTATTGGGTGCGTATGAATTGTACGCTCGCTTGGTACGCCTTGGCTTGCTACTAAGTCAACTTCGCCACTGGTTGCTAAATCAAAGCTTGCGCCTTCATCTAACAAAGTGCGCACGACAGCAGCATGCGGTAAAGGCTTTAAAGCAAAATGTAACACAACGCCAGGCAGTGCATGTTTAAGTGCACGGTATTGACGGCGTATAGCGTCGCAGTCAAGCACCATTAGAGGTGCGCCATATTGTGAAGCAAGTTGTTCAATGTGGGCAATACTCGGTTGCGCGCAATCAATTGCTTGATTTGCAGCAACCGCTGCTGCAGGTACTTTAGTTACGGTGTCTTGTAGTTGTGTTGATAAAGCCATTTTATTTTCCGAGTCAATTAAGCAACTGCTCGGGTATGGTGTATCCACGAGTCAGTTGAGTGAGATCAATAGTGCAAACGCACAGTCAAATTCACTCTTGGATAGTTGCTCTATCGCCTTGCTACAAACGGGGTTTGTAATGTACTCGGATTGGCTATCATCAAGAAGCGGCGAGATAATAATGTAGGTTTTTATCCAGCGCAATAAAAATTTTAAATAAATTCAAAATAATTTATTTGTTATTAAAATCATTGACTTATGTTGATTTGTTGAGTTTATCTTGACGATTGATTTTACTCATCAGAGGTTAAGTATACGTGCTCTTGAGAGTAAGCAAGCATCATAGCGCTGGATGTATCAGCACTATAGGCTTGTTGTAAACTTTTTTGTAAGCGCTCGTAAATTTCGGGGGTGTTCATTAAAATATTGATGGTTTTTATTACTTTTTCGCCAAGCTCTGACTTACTACATGCAAAGTAGCCATTAACAAATTCTGGAAATTCAGCTATTTCACGACTATCTATTTGTTTTAGTTGCTCACTGGTGAGTGCACCAAGTACGTTAACCTCGTAATCGACAATCATGTCTATTCTATTATGGATGAGAAGTTGAGGTAGTTGAGAGCTGGTATCTTCTGAGCTTATCGCTGCAATTTGCTCATTATACTTTGTTAAAACAGGCTCAAGTTTTTGGTAACTCGTTCCTGAGTCTACGGCAAGGGTAAAGTTTTTTTCTAGTAGTTGAGCAACGGAGACTCGTTCAGGAAAGTTTTGTAAGGTGCGTTTAAATGCGTATATTTTTCGTTGCTCGTAAATAGTAGTTGGTATATTTGAGAACAAAATATGTTTTTCACGCTCGGGCGTTTTTATTATATCGTAGCTGCACACTGCTTCATTACCCATAAGCCGCTTGATTAAACGAGCTTGGTTGGTCCACTGCAATTTAGTATTAATTGTATGATTGAGCAGGCTTTCGAACGTTTTATCTGAGTTTAAAAAGCCATCAGTAGACGCATTCGCTCTAGAGAGTAATGTAAGTGGTTCATTTGCATGGCTCAATGATGATATAAGCAGTACATGCAAGATAATCAAAAATTTAGTAAATACAGGCATATAACTTAGTGTAAATGTTCTAAATATTTTTGTCATAAAAAAAAGCCCAAACGGGCTTTTTTTAAGTTAAAACATTAAGGCATGTTTTATTTTTAACGCGCGTTAGTGCTTTCAAAGATTTTATCAGCAGAGGCTGCAACAAACCCCGTGTAAAGCTCGCCATCGGCTTTAGGGTATCTAATGGCAAACTCATAAAAGCAGCTAGGGATGCGCAGGTCACCGTCGCTGAAGGTGACAGCATACTCATCTGCAAGGGTTGATGATTGCTCTAATAACACCTCTGGTGAGCCTTTTACTTCGCCGCCTGATGTATTTAGGGCAAAGCCTGCGTCTTTAAGTGCTTGGTTAACATCCTGAATATTATCAAACTTAGCAAGCATATTAATATTTACAGTAAAGTGGTTTGCACGGTAGCCCCATGCCGACATCCACGCTGCGTACTCACTTTCAGCAAGTAACTGCTTGTAAGTATCGCTACTTACTTGCCAATGGGTGCCTGAGTATAAAAAGTTATCGGCAGTTACTGCGTTTTCATCTATTTGCTCTACCATATCTGTCACAATGGCTTGTAACTCTGGTGAACACTTTTCAACTAATAGCTCAGAAATAAATACTTTAGGTTGCTTAGGATCGCTATGCTCGTAGTGTTTAGCATAGAGCTTTTTAGCTTCAAAGTGGTATTCACCACACTCTGTATAACCAAGTGCTAAAAAGTGCGCGGCTAGTTTTTCTAGGCCTACTTTTTCAATATTAAAGGTCCGCAGCGCAATATGGTCGTTAATAATGTCATCTTTTTGCGTTGAGCCTAATAAATCATGAATTTTATCTGCCGAGGGGGTAACGGCTAAATAGTTATCCCATAGGTTTTCAAATAATGTATTTACGTTAGTGTGCATGTTAAATCCTTAAATTGGGTTATTCACTTATTCAATTACTAAGCCTGGCGCTAAAGTTTGTGGCAGGTTTACCTTATCGGCCTCAACTGATGCTACAGGGTAGGCACAATAATCAGCGGCATAATACGCACTGGCTCGGTGGTTACCACTTGCGCCTATGCCACCAAACGGTGCTGCACTAGAGGCACCCGTAATAGGGCGGTTCCAGTTGACAATGCCGGCACGAATGCGCTTTAAAAAGTGGCTGTAATCATCTTCGTTATCGCCAAGTAAGCCTGCAGATAAACCAAAGCTGGTGTTATTAGCCTCTGCTATTGCGCTGTCAAAGTCGTTGTAGCGATACACTTTAATGAGCGGGCCAAAGTGTTCTTCATCGGCCATGTTGGTAATGTTAGTTACATCAATAATACCTGGGCTTACAAACCCAGTGCCTGCTTTTAGCTGCTTAAGCTCAACAAGTATTTCGCCACCACTTGCAACTAATTCTTTTTGCGCTGCAACCATGCCTAAGGCGGCTTTTTCGCTGATCATGGCACCCATAAA
Source organism: Pseudoalteromonas sp. S327 (assembly GCF_005886415.1). Classification (NCBI taxonomy): domain Bacteria; kingdom Pseudomonadati; phylum Pseudomonadota; class Gammaproteobacteria; order Alteromonadales; family Pseudoalteromonadaceae; genus Pseudoalteromonas; species Pseudoalteromonas sp. S327. The sequence goes on from NZ_PNDP01000016.1 coordinate 59,464, forward strand.
TGGTTGATCGCTTGCAAAGCTGTCATCAACAACAATGTTTTTAGTTGCGCTAACAAGTTTTTCTAAAATAGCATCGCCATTGAGCGATTTTTCAATAAACACGCGGCGTGCACAGGTACAGCGCTGGCCAGAAGTAATAAAGCCCGATTGAATAATATCGTGCACTGCAGCGCTTACATCGGCTACATTTTTAACGATTAATGGGTTATTACCGCCCATTTCAAGCGCTAATATTTTACCTGGGTGGCCTGCAAACTGTTTATGTAATAAATGGCCGGTGTTTGAGCTGCCGGTAAAAAATAAGCCGTCTATGTTTTGATGCGAAGCAAGAGCTTTACCTGTTTCTACTTCACCTTGCACTAGGTTAATAACACCTGCTGGTAAGCCTGCTTTTAACCAAAGTGATAAAGTAAATTCAGCAACGTGAGGGGTTAGCTCAGACGGTTTAAATACCACGGTGTTACCCGCTAAAATAGCCGGTACAATATGGCCATTAGGTAAATGCCCAGGAAAGTTATACGGGCCAAATATAGCCACAACGCCGTGTGGTTTATGGCGTATAAAGGCTTTAGCACCCGGCATTGGGTTTTCAGTGGTGCCGGTACGCTCGTTGTACGCTTTAATTGAAATGGCCACTTTACCTGTCATAGCGCCTACTTCTGTGCGTGTTTCCCAAAGAGGCTTGCCAGTTTCGCGCGCTATAATGGCTGCAAATTCTTCGCTGTGCTCTTTTAATTGTGCTACAAAGTTTTCAAGTATGGTTATACGCGACTCAATAGGCGTATCTGCCCATTGTACTTGTGCGGCTCTAGCTGCATTGATTGCAGCATCTACTTGCTCAGCTGTTGCGCCATTACCTTGCCATATAACTTTGCCGTTACTCGGATTAACAGAGCTAAAAGCGGGGCCTTGGCCTGAATGCCATTGGTTATTTATAAGGTGTGTGTTCATATTTGTTTTACAGGCGGAAAAAACGCGCTGCATCTCCTTGGGATAAATTAAGGGCATCAGCCACTTCTTGGCTTATTACTAATGTGTGTTTAGCGTGGTTATAGTGGGCGTGCTGGGTAAAGGTTGCTCTAAACCCACTTACACCTTGATTACAAACGGCTAAAGTATCTGAGCTGTGCTGGCTAATATGTTCCAGCTCGCCAATAGTAATAGGGCATACTTGAGATTCACGAATACTGCGAATATTACCAAGCTTGGCTTCTACCGTTGGGCCTGCATCAAACAAATCAACATAGCCACGGTGCTCAAAGCCTTCTTTTTCGAGCAGTTTAAGTGCGGGTTTAGTTTTTTCATGCACGTTACCAATCACTGCTTGGGCTTTTTTACTGAGTAGATTGACGTAAATAGGGTATTTAGGCATTAACTCACTAATAAACACTTTATCGCCAAGCCCAACTAAATGATCGGCCTTGGGAAACTCAATACTAAAAAAGTGCTCTTGCAGCCACTGCCAAAACGGTGAATGACCATCTTCGTCGCTTACACCCCGCATTTCAGCAATCACGGTATCGGCAAAGCGTTCGCTGTGCTGCGCCATAAATAAAAAGCGTGAGCGTGATAAAAAGCGCCCGGTTAAGCCTTTACGGCTGTTTTCGCGCAAAAACAAAGTACATATTTCAGAGCATCCGGTGTAATCGTTACACATGCTTAAAATATCAACGGTGTTATAAACATTAAGTGTAGGCGAGTGGTGTACTGTTTTACCTAAATGGTAATGGTACAAAGGCACAGATAAACCAACAGCGGCTTCTATGGCGGTTGTGCCAATGACCTCACCTGTTTCACTGTCTTCTAAAACAAATAGGTAGCTTTCATCTAACGGCTGATTGATATTTTTAGCAAAGCTTTTTTCGGCGCGGTCTATTTTGTCTTTTAATAGCTGGTCGTCCACCGGAAGCGAGGTAAACCCATGGCCCGATTCAATCGCAATTTGCTTAAGTGCAGCAAAGTCTTCAGTGGTAATAGGACGTAATACTTGCATTTATTACTTGCTCCAACAGCGCGCCCTGGGGCGCACTTAATTAAATTAGCCGTTTACTACGTCGCTTACTGCTTTTTCAAAGCGTGCTAGGCCTTCTTTAATATCTTCAAATGGAATAACTAAAGAAGGGGTAAAACGAATAACATTCATGCCTGCAACAAGGTTCATTAAACCATTGTTAGCACTGGCAACTAAAAAGTCACGTGCGCGGCCTTCAAATTTATCGTTTAATACCGCACCAATAAGTAATCCTTTACCACGTACTTCACTAAATACGTTATATTTTTCGTTAATTGCATTTAAACCATCGCGAAATAGTTGTTCACGCTCTTTAACGCCGTTGAGTACATCCGGTGTGTTTACGGTGTCAAATGCAGCTTCTGCTACTGCACAAGCTAGTGGGTTACCACCGTACGTAGAGCCATGCGTACCTACTTTTAAGTGCTCTGCGATATGAGTACGAGTGATCATAGCGCCAATAGGAAAACCACCGCCTAACGCTTTAGCTGTCGTTAAAATATCGGGCACTACACCTAAACCTTCGTAAGCGTATAAATCGCCAGTGCGGCCAACGCCTGTTTGTACTTCATCAAAAATTAGCAGTGCATTGTGCTTGGTACATAACTCGCGTACTTTTTTTGCAAATTCGTCGGTAGGTGAAATAATGCCGCCTTCACCTTGTAGTGGCTCCATCATTACGGCACATGTTTTATCGCTAATAAGTGCTTCAAATGCTGCAATGTCGTTGTAATCACAATGCATAATGTCGCCAGGTTTAGGGCCAAAGCCATCAGAGTAAGCAGCTTGTCCGCCCACCGTTACTGTAAAAAATGTACGGCCGTGAAATCCTTTGTTAAAGGCAATTATTTGTGATTTTTCTTCGCCGTGTTCGTCAAGTGCAAAACGACGTGCAAGCTTAAGGGCCGCTTCGTTGGCTTCTGCGCCTGAGTTTGCAAAATACACTTTATCAGCAAATGTCGCTTCAACCATTTTTTGCGCTAAACGCAGGGCTGGCTCATTAGTCATCACATTTGATAAGTGCCAAATTTTCTCGCCTTGCTCTTTTAAAGCCGATACAAGCGCTGGGTGACAGTGGCCTAAACAATTAACAGCAATACCGCCTGCAAAATCAATAAACTCATTGTTATTTTGATCCCACACACGTGAGCCTTCGCCGCGCACAGGAATAACTGCCGACGGATTGTAGTTTGGCACCATTAGATCGTTAAATAAGTCTCTTGTTACTTGCATTATGTACACCTAAAAATTGTGAATATTGAATAAAGATTAGCAAAATAAAAACGTTAGCGTTTTCTCAGCTAGGTAATTTTTGTTATTAAGCACTATTATCGAAGGTTGTAGGTTAAATTTGCAGTGCTATTTTGTGAAAAATGATTACAATAAAAGTCAAAATAACGAAATTAATAAGCAATATGATAACTTCACAAGACGAAAAGCTACTTTCAATTTTAAAAACCAATGCAAGAGCCAGTATTTCTGACTTGGCACGCATGCTTAATTTATCGCGCTCTACCGTGCAAAGCCGTATGTTAAAACTTGAAGAAACAGGAGTTATAAAAGGCTATAGCGTAGACTACGGTGAAGACTATTTGACCAGTATGGTCTCGGCTCATGTATCTATAAAGGTGATGCAAAAACTCACCACTAAAACCAATTTAGAACTTAAACAGATTGATGCTATTTCCCAGCTTTATGCCATAAGTGGGGAGTTTGATTTAATTGCCGTAGTGCAAGCGCAAAACTTAGAAAAGCTAAGCCATTTACTTGATGATATAGGTAATTTAGATGGGGTAGAGCGCACAACGTCGTCAGTGATTTTAGAAACAAAATTTAAGCGTTAAAGTATAGCGTTACTGAAGCGAAAGGTTACCTATTGATTTAACTTAATATTTAATTTTATCGAAGTTAGGTATTTTGGCAAAGCCTTACTATACTTATTGTAATTAACACAATTATTTAGCAATGGATTATGCCCACAACGTTATTTTTTGCACTTTTAACTTTAACTGAACCCTTAAAATTAGGTACCAATGTATCGCTTACAACACCAGATAATGCGGTTAACCAAGTGCAATGTATTTTACACAATATGGACATGCCATTTGAGTTGCAATCGTTACCTTGGCTGAGGGCACGTCGCGAGGTAAAACAAGATAGGTTGGATGGGTATTTTACAACGCATTTAACCTCTGAGATGAGCCAGTATGGTAAGTTGTCATCACCTATTTACCTAGAAAATTGGTACTGGTTTACTCATCCCGATAGCGTTAATAAAGACCCCAAAAAATTACGTTATGGCGTGGTCCATGGCAGTTATCAGGCTAATTGGTTTAAAACGCAAAATATTACCTCGCTGCTTGAAGTAAACTCGCTAGAAGAAATAGTAAACGTACTTCACCATCATAGAGTAGACAAAGTATTACTTGATTTAGATGACTTTAATAATGCTGCCGATCACTTAGGTATTGACGCATCTGCCTACCCGCGCTCATTTTATCGTTATGTGCCATTAGGGGTTTTTGCTGCTAATAAGCTTATTAATTCGCACCCTTCTTTTTTAGAAAAATTCGACGAAACGATTCCTCAATGTGCCCCTGCACCGTTTTATTTATCACAGGGTGAGCAAGTACAAATACTAAATACATTGTTAGAGCCAATAAAGGCGTTAATTTCACAGCCCATAATTACCGATGCCGCAGCGCAAAGTAACCATATAAAGCTAACTAACAAAGCGCTCAAACTCGCTGACGAGCTTTGGATAAAAGAAGTCAAAACACATCAACATGATTTAGCTAAAAATATGCTATTTACTGATGCTTCATTATATTTAAAACAATGGCAAAGGCAGTTCAAAGGCATAATCACCGAAATTATAGTGACAGATAGGCAAGGTAAAAATGTGGCTATAAGCAAAATCACCAGTGATTATTGGCAAGGGGATGAGAATAAATTTAGCCTCGTATACCAGCAGTCTTTAGCGTATCGCTTTGACAGTGTTGAATATGATGCTTCAACACATCATTTTCAGGTGCAATTAAGTTTACCGATAAAAAATGCCAAGGGCGATCATATTGGCGTTATTATTATGGGGGTCGATGTAGAAAAAGCGCTGCACTCATTTAATAACAACGCATTAAATTAATAGCGTGTGCAGCGTCTTATTAAAGCCCGCGTGTATAGCAAAATTTTGTGTAGCTATTTATTTACGGCAGTCTTTGGCGCTTGTCTGATAATGGTTTTTTGTGCTTCATTTAATTTAATAACGTAAGCATTTCCTCCTACCAGCCCTTTAAATTCTTCATCGGTAAAAATAAGTGTATTATCATCATAAAAGGTGATCGCTTCTTTTTGCGTGACAATACCTAAATCGATTCGAGACACATCACCAGAAAAAAACTTGTCGCCTTTAAAGTTTTCGAACAGCCAAATGCTTGTAGAATCAAGTAACACAAGTTTAGTCCTGTCAGGGCTAAGAGCAGCGGATGTGATCCAACAGAGTTTTTCTAAAGTTGTGCATGTTTTAAATGAATCAATTAACTGAGCATCAAAATTGGCTGCATGATCGCCCACTTTATAAACATTGGTTATGCCATCGAAAGGTTCGGTTCTATTTTTGGTAAATAAATATAAATGGCGTTTGTATTCTACAAAGGCTTCTAAATCAAAGTTGCGTTTGTTAGGAGTAATGGGAGTGCCATCCATTTCAGGATAGGTAAACTTAATAATTTCGGCTTCGGTGGTCTCTGTTTTTATGTCTATTGGGTTTTCTATTTTATAGATAGTTAACCACTTTCTGTCGTTTTTATTATTGCCAAAATCACCTAAGAAAAAATGACCAAATTTATTTTGCGTCATGTCTTCCCAGTCTATATTTTTAGCATTCGTAACAAGGATTTCTTTTTCAATAGCGCCATCTTCGCCTAGGCGATAAAGTTTTGGGTCGTCACCGCCATCATTAATCGCCCACAAACGCTTTTTTTTATCAAACTCAATGCCTGAAATTTCTTTTAATTTAGGGTCTACTGATAATTGCTTTTTACTATAAAGGGTATATACAGAAAGGCTTACAAAGGAGGCAAGTGCAATAAATACAATTACCGTAGTAAATAAAATGCTTTTTTTCAACATGAAATTTTTGGTATTTCAGAGACGTAAGATGCTGTGTATTATTACTTAAGCACACTGATAACGAAAGAATTTTATAGGTTCGTGTGAACCTTTAAACGATTTTTTACTCAATATATTAATAATGAAAAATGATTAAGTTGGTTTAATACTTGCTGTACATTAGTTTGTCATTAATAAGCGAAAATTTTTATCGTAATCGCACCTTATATGTGCAGCTAAAAACTTTTTTGCACTGTAATAATGCGTAAATAAAAATTTGTTTAAATTACCCGCGTTTAATGATGTTTAAATGCACCCCACATCGCCCTTTAAAGTGTTGTATCGGCCCTGTGGCAAAGATTAAGTACCCATTTTGGTTTAGTTGGAGCCTACTATGTTGAATAAACGTTTTTTCAAAACAAAAAATGAAGCTGAAGTTACCTTTGAGTTTACCCACCCTGATGCAGAGCAAGTAAGTTTACTTGGCGAATTTACCGATTGGCAGCCGGTGCCTATGAAGTTTAATAAAAAAGAAGGGGTATTTAAATGTAAGCAACGCTTGCCAGTTGATCAGCAGTTTCATTTTCGTTACTTAATTAATGGTGATATTTGGGATAACGACCACCAAGCAGATGACTACCTACCTAATACATTTGGCACAGAAAATAGCATAGTGAACACTCAACGCATAAATTAAGGCGAGTAAATGGACGCACTTTCGCAGTTGTTTTATCTGCACGGTATTGGTTATGAGTTTACTAAATACACGGGCGAGCAGGTTATATTTAGCGAAGACACGCGCAAACGTGCCTTACAATGTTGTGGTGTAAATACCGAAGATGAACACCAAATAGCTCAGCTTAATTATCAATTAGATGTTGCGCCTTGGTTAGAGTTAGCACCCGATACCAGCTTAGTGAATTTAACTGATAACCTTTTTTATATTCGCATAGATGAGCGTCAACGTGATTTACCTGTTGCGATAACGTTGCCAAAGTTAAACGTTACCTATGAGCGTGCTAATTTACATAATTTGGCCATCACTGGCGATTACTATGTACATGGCGTGCGTTATATTGAAGTAGCAGTGCCGTTAGGGGCTATTCCGGTAGGTTATCATCAGGCGCTGGTTAGTGTAGGGGAGCAAAGCAAAGAGATTCAATTGTGGGCCACCCCAGAAAAAGTTTTTCAAGTAGATGATACTAAGCGCACTGGGCTTTCGCTGCAGTTGTACACAGTTAAAAACAAAGCAGGCCTAGGTGTAGGGGATTTTAATGATTTACTAGAGCTATGTGATTTATGTGCTCAGCAGCACATGGACTACATATTACTCAACCCGTTACATTTGCTGTTTGCACAGCAAAGTGAGCGAGCCAGTCCCTATAGCCCTAATAGCCGTGCGTTATTAAATCCTTTGTACATTTGTGTTGAACTATCAGCTGATGCTAAAAACAATCCACAATTAGATGCTTTGTTACACAGTGATGAGGTAAAAGCGCTTTTTAACAGCAATGAACAGTTTATAAATTATGAAAAAGTAAGCGCCGTTAAATATGCATTATTTAAAGCGCTATTTAGTCATTTTGAAGCACATGCCAGCGCTTCACGACGCGATGAGTTTGCCCAGTTTTGCAAACAAAACGCCCAGACCCTAACTACGCTAAATTCAGCCAATCCTACCTTTGATTACTACTTACAATGGCAGGCTAAATTACAATTAAGCCATTGTCAGCAGCACTGTTTAAATAAAGGCATGGCAATAGGTTTAATTAATGACCTAGCTGTTGGTTGTGCAGGTGATGGCGTTGAGTATCAATCTCAGCAATCCCTTTTTAGTGATAATGCCAATGTTGGCGCGCCGCCAGACCCTTGGGCGCAAGCAGGGCAAAATTGGGGGCTGCCTGCACTTAACCCGCAACAATTAAAAAATGATCACTTTGCCTTTTATCGCTCACTTATTAGCGCAAACATGCAAGGCGTTGGCGGTTTGCGCATTGATCACGTTATGGCACTAAGGCGCTTATGGTGGTGCTTTGAAAATAATCACACACAAGATGGCTGTTATGTTTATTACCCTTTCGAACACTTATTGGCTATTTTAAAAATAGAGTCTCACCTTAATCAGTGCATAGTAATAGGTGAAGACTTAGGCATAGTCCCGCCCGAGGTAAAACACGCACTTGCTGCAAGTGGTATTTATTCAAATAGCTTATTTTATTTTGAAAAACAACATGATGGTGAGTTTTTACCATTACAAGAATTACCTAAGCATTGTTTAATTATGATAGCGAATCATGACGTACCGCCATTTTGCGGCTGGTGGCAAACAGATGATTTAGATATTAAACGTCAGTATCAGCTTATTGATGATCAGCAGTACCAACAGCAATTGCACGAAAGACAACAAGAAAAACAACGATTACTGCGTTTTATACAGTTACATAGCGCAGAGCAACTTAGCGAAACTAGCGATGCTATGTGTGTTTACGGTGAACTTGCCAAAGCACTTGCACACAGTGAGACCCGTTTATTTGCACTTCAGCTTGATGATTTAGATAAACAAACGTATCCGGTGAATATACCCGGTACTAATACCGAATACCCAAATTGGCGCCGTGTTTTAACTCATTCAAGCAACGCTATTTTTAAAAATAATGCCAGTACCTTGGCTGCAGTTAATTCAATAAGGAAAGGATATGAGTAGTACCGCACCAAAGGATTCATTACAGACCCATTACGACGCACAGGTAACTGCACTACAAGGCGGCAGATTTAAAGACCCTTTTAGTTTTTTAGGGGCACATGCTTATAAAAATGGCTATGAAATACGCGTGTATTTACCCGCTGCTAAAAATGTAAATATTATTATTAATGATAAACAAGTTATTGCTAAGCGTTATAACAGTAGCGATTTATTTATTGCAACAAGCAACGAAATGCCAACGCAGCCTTATAAGTGCAACGTTGAATATGCAAACTCAGCATTATGTTTTTACGATGAATATAGCTTTGCAAGCAGCCTAGATACGGATGCAATGTATTTATTTAACGAAGGCAGTTTAGAGCATGCATATAAACATTTAGGCGCTCACTTTATTAATCAACAAGGGGTTGATGGAGTGCGTTTTTGTGTGTGGGCGCCTAATGCAGCCAGTGTATCTGTTATTGGCGAATTTAACCTTTGGCAAGCTAATCGTCATTATATGCGTTTTCATCCTGCGTGTGGTGTATGGGAGCTTTTTATCGCAGGGCTTCAGCCCGATACCTGTTATAAATTTTCTATTGTGACACAGCAAGGCGATGTGCTTGAAAAAGCAGATCCGTTTGCCTTTAAAATGCAGCAAGCTCCGGGTACGGCCAGTGTGTTACAACAGCAAGCAACGCCTATTTCGCTCAGTGATAGCGAGCTTAAAAATCGTCAAAAGCGTAACCATATAGACGCGCCCATAAGTATTTACGAAGTGCACTTAGGGTCATGGCAAAGGGCTGAAGAAAACCGCTATTTAAACTATAGCGAACTTGCCGACAAACTGGTTAATTACACGCTTGAAATGGGCTTTACGCATATTCAATTAATGCCAATAAGTGAATACCCGTTTGATGGCTCTTGGGGTTACCAGCCGGTGGGTTTATTTGCACCAACTAGTCGCTTTGGTGATTACAGCAGTTTTAAATACTTTATTCAGCAGTGTCACAAAGCAAACTTAGGTGTGCTACTTGATTGGGTGCCTGGGCATTTTCCTAGTGATCCGCATGGTTTACACCACTTTGACGGCACGCATTTATTTGAGCATGCCGATATTCGACAAGGCTTTCATCCTGATTGGAATACCTATATTTATAATTACGACCGCCCGGAGGTTAAAAGCTTTTTAATCTCTAATGCGATGTATTGGCTAGAGCAATTTGGCCTTGATGGACTGCGCGTAGATGCGGTGGCTTCAATGCTTTATTTAGATTACAGCCGCAAAGAAGGTGAATGGGTTGCCAATTGTTATGGTGGGCGAGAAAACCTAGGCGCTATTGAGTGCTTAAAGCAGGTAAATTTGCGTAGTTATAAAAATAATCAGGGCATTATGATGGTGGCTGAAGAGTCGACCGCGTGGCCGGGAGTCACTCAAAGTGTTGATCACAATGGCTTAGGTTTTGGCTACAAATGGAATATGGGGTGGATGAACGACAGCCTTCATTACATGCAACATGACCCGCTTTATAGGCAGCATCATCATCACGAAATGACGTTTTCTATGGTGTACGCATTTAGTGAAAATTACATTCTACCGCTAAGTCATGACGAAGTTGTACATGGTAAAGGCTCATTAATTGAAAAAATGCCTGGTGATGATTGGCAAAAATTTGCCAATCTACGTGCGTATTACGCATTTATGTGGGCGCACCCAGGCAAAAAGCTGCTGTTTATGGGCGGCGAAATAGCACAGCGAAAAGAGTGGGATCACAATCATTCTATTGATTGGCATTTGCTAGAGCATAAAAGCCACCGCGGTATACAAAACACTGTACAAGCGCTTAATACTGTTTATAAAAAGTCGCCTGCACTGTATGAACTCGACTCAAGCCCTGCGGGTTTTGAATGGATAGATAACAACAATAATGAGCAAAGTATATTTAGTTTTGTACGTTATGCTAAAAATGCCCACGACTTTATTGTAGTAGTAGCAAACTTTACGCCTGTTTCTTATCAAGAGTATGAAATTGGGGTACCCGCAGCGGGTAAATATAAGGTTATTTTAAACACCGATGATGACGCTTTTTTTGGCTCAGGTATTAAAGTAACAGCAAACAAAAACGCCACGGTTAGTAGCGTTAAGGCAAGCGCTCATGGCTTTTCGCATAGCATTAAAATTGCAATGGGCGGGTTAACGACTATTTATTTACAAAAGGTTGAAGATGAGTAATCGATTTGAGGTTTCACATGGGCAACCACATCCACTTGGCGCAACTATTAGCAGTGGCGGCGTTAACTTTAGCTTGTACGCACCTAAAGCAACACAAGCTTATGTGTGCTTATTTGATAAAAGTGGGCACTCTGAAATATTAAAAGTAACCATGCATATCAACGAAGGCGGTATATGGACTGCCCATGTAGCGCCATTAGCCGAAGGCGCATTATATGGGTATCGCGTAGAAGGGGAGTACAGTCCTGAAAAAGGCCTGCTGTTTAACGAGCACAAGTTGCTGATTGACCCTTATGCAAAAGACTTATTTGGCGAATTCACATGGAGTGAGCGCCACTATGGGCAAATGCCTATTGGCACGAAAAGCACCGTTAATAATGCCATTGATATACCTAAATCACGGGTTGTTAATAGCCAGCCTTATAAACACAAAAAGCCAAACCATAGCTGGTCTAATACCGTTGTTTATGAGTGCCATGTAAAAGGCGCCACGTGCCGACACCCTAATATCCCTAAAAATTTACAAGGTAAGTTTTTAGGCTTAAGCCACCCTAGCTTTATTGAGCATTTGCATAATTTAGGGGTCACCGCACTAGAGCTGCTCCCTGTACATGCTTTTATAAGTGAGCAGTTTTTAACGGCAAAAGGGCTGCAAAATTATTGGGGCTACAACACACTCAACTTTTTTACTCCGCATAAAGATTATTTAGTTGATGATGACATTAACGAATTTAAGCGCATGGTTAGCGAGCTTCATAAAGCGGATATAGAGGTTATTTTAGATGTGGTTTATAACCACACCGCAGAAGCGGGCGCCGATGGGCCGATTTTATCGCTCAGAGGGCTAGATAACCTAGCTTATTACCGAACGGTGGCTGATAAGCCTCAGGTGTATATAAACGATACCGGCTGCGGTAACACCATTAATATTGATCATCCTAAAACCTTAAAGCTGGTACTTGATAGCTTACGTTATTGGGTGCAAGTAATGGGAGTAGACGGATTTAGGTTTGATTTAGCCACCATTTTAGGCCGAAATGCCCATGGTTTTAATAGCGCCCATGCGTTTTTTCAAGCCATTGAACAAGACCCTGTATTGAGTCGTGTAAAGCTTATTAGTGAGCCCTGGGATATAGGGCCAGGTGGCTATCAGCTAGGGGCTTTTGCTGCACCTTGGCGAGAGTGGAATGACCAATACAGAGATGTCATACGCCGATTTTGGCAAAGCGAAGAAGGCGTTATTGCAAATGTAGCAAAACGTATTCATGGCTCATTTGATATTTTTGAGCACAGCCAGCGCGGGCCGCTAAACAGTATTAATTTTATTACCAGCCATGATGGTTTTACGCTTGCCGATTTGGTGAGTTATGAGCATAAACATAATGAAGCGAATGGCGAGCAAAATCGCGATGGCCACAGCGCTAATCATTCCACCAATTGTGGTGTTGAAGGATTTACTAATGATGCCAAAATTATTGCCCTAAGGCTGCAGCAACAAAAGAACTTTTTACTTACGCTAATACTCTCAAAAGGGGTGCCTATGATTGCCTCAGGCAGTGAAATGGGTCACTCGCAAGGGGGCAATAATAATGCGTATTGTCAAAATAACCGCACCAGCTGGTTGGCATGGAAAGACTCACAGCTAAATCATTCACTAACCCGATTTATTGACGATGCACTAAAAATAAGGCGTGGTCACAGTGCGTTTAAACACAGTGTGTTTTCAGAAGATATTGACGAGCGCTTTACGGTTAAATGGTTTACCGAGCAAGGCGTAAAAATGACTAACGAGCATTGGCACGAGCCGCAGCGCCAGTTTTTAATGTATAGCTTGTTAGATAAGCAAAATAAATACGCCTTATTAATCATTTTAAATGCGAGTAAAAAAACAGTTTTTTGTAAGTTACCCCCATCGCCTATCGCGGCGCAATGGGACATGGTTTTATCAAGTGTACATAACGCATCGCTAAGCAGTAAAGAGGATGCAATAGTCGAAATTTCAGCACAAAGCAGCTGGGTTTTTAGTGCAAATTTAGAGGACGATGGTCATGTCTAAGCAAGACGAAAATGTGTGTGTGGTAAAAGGGTGGCAAGAAGGCCCTGTAATTGATGAAAGCACTTTAAAAGATGATTTAACTCGGCACTTTTATTACAGTTTAGGGCGTGACAAAGTGGGTGAGTCGCAACTGTATTTATATCATGCGCTTGCGCTGACAATCAGAGATCGGCTTGTTGCTCGTTGCAGAGAAACCAAACAACAAATCAAGCAAGAAAAACGCCGTAAAACAGCTTACCTATCGCTAGAATTTTTAATGGGTAGAGCACTTGGTAATGCAATTTTAAATCTCGACTTAGACGAACAAGTCTCCAGTGCACTGCAAGAGTATTGCACCACAATTGAAACCGTAGCCCAGGCAGAGCACGATGCAGGGCTAGGTAATGGTGGCCTTGGGCGTTTAGCTGCCTGCTTTTTAGATAGTTGTGCAAGCCTTGCGCTTCCCGTGGTTGGTTACGGTATTCGCTACGAATACGGTATGTTTAACCAATCATTAAAAAATGGCCACCAAGTTGAGCAACCCGATAACTGGCTTCGTGAGGGGCACCCGTGGGAGCTTGCCGCGCCTGAGCAATCACAACGAGTGAAGTTTTTTGGGCACGTACAAAGTTATACCGACAAACATGGGCGCGAACACCGTCAATGGGTTGGTTGTAACGACGTATTAGCTGTGCCATATGATGTGCCTATTCCTGGTTATAAAAACGACATTGTTAATACGCTAAGGCTATGGAAATCAGAAGCGACCGACGAATTTAACTTAACCGAGTTTAACGCGGGGAGTTATTCAGAAGCGGTAGCGCAAAAAAACCTAGCAGAACAAATCACAATGGTGCTTTACCCAAATGACAGCAGTGAAAATGGTAAAGAGCTTAGATTACGCCAACAGTACTTTTTATCATCAGCGAGTATTCAAGATATCGTATCGCAATGGGTTGAACAGTACGGCGAAGACTTTAGTGACTTTGCAGCCCATCATGTATTTCAATTAAATGATACGCACCCAAGTATTGCCGTGGCAGAGTTAATGCGCATTTTAGTTGATGATTACGAGCTTGATTGGGATAACGCGTGGGAAATTACAACCAGCACAATGGCTTACACTAACCACACGCTATTGCCAGAGGCATTAGAAAAGTGGTCAGTGCCGCTTTTTGCAAAACTATTGCCGCGAATTTTAGAAATTATTTATGAAATAAACGCCCGCTTTTTAGCGCAAGTGGCTCAGCATTGGCCAGGCGATGCAAGTAAACAGCGTGCGCTTTCGTTAATTGAAGAAGGCGACGTGCCGCAAATACGTATGGCTTATTTAGCGATTGTTGGTAGCTATTCGGTAAATGGTGTGGCCGCACTACATACCCAACTTTTAAAAGAAGGGCTATTTAAAACCTTTTATGAGCTTTGGCCTAACAAGTTTAATAATAAAACCAACGGGGTTACCCCAAGGCGTTGGTTAGCACACTGCAACCCGGCCTTGAGTCATTTAATTACAGAAAAAATTGGCTCAAAATGGGTTAGCGATTTTGCAGATATAAGCCAATTACGCCGCTACTTCGACGACACCGCGTTTCATCAGCAATGGCAAAATGTTAAACGCGAAAACAAACAACGTCTCGTCGATTTAGTGAAAGAGCGCTGTGGTGTTGATTTTGATGTAGAGATGATGTTTGACGTACAAGTTAAACGTATTCACGAATACAAACGCCAGTTATTAAATGTACTTCATGTTATTCATTTATACGACCGTATACGCCGAGGCGATACTACAAACTTAGTACCACGTTGTGTGCTGCTAGGGGGTAAAGCCGCCCCTGGTTATTACATGGCTAAAAAAATAATTAAGTTAATTAATAACGTAGCTGAGGTTATTAATAAAGACCCACTTGCAGCGCCTTATTTACGAGTTGCGTTTTTGCCAAATTATAATGTAACCGCAATGGAAACTATTTGCCCTGCAACCGATTTATCAGAGCAAGTATCGACCGCAGGTAAAGAAGCATCAGGCACTGGTAACATGAAGTTTATGATGAATGGTGCGCTTACTATTGGTACGTTAGATGGGGCGAATATTGAAATTAGAGACGCTGTTGGCGCTGATAATTTCTTTTTGTTTGGTGCCCAGGCTCATCAAATTGATGATATTAAATCGCGATATAACCCTTCTCATTTAATAGAGCAAAACAGCGACCTAAGCCATGTAATGCAGTTACTCGAAAGCGGGCAATTTAACCTGTTTGAGCCTAATTTATTTGACGACATTATTAATGCTATTAAAAGCCCTCACGATCCGTGGTTGGTTGCACATGACTTTGAAAGCTATGTGGCAGCGCAAAAGCAGGTAGAGGCTGCGTATCAAGACCAAACGCATTGGACGCAAATGAGTATTTTAAATACGGCCGCAAGCGGCATATTTTCAAGCGATAGAACCATAAGCCAATACAGTGAAGATATTTGGCACCTAACCCCCCTAACTATTAGTGAAACAGACTTACACGCAACTACGAGCCATGCCACTAAGAGCACAGACTAAACGGAGAGAGTATTATGCCTAGTTATGCAAATCGTTACATAAGTAGCTTAACCCGAGATACGTACGCGTTAATACTGGCTGGTGGACGCGGCTCACGCTTACACGAATTGACAGATTGGCGCGCAAAGCCCGCTGTTTATTTTGGCGGTAAGCACCGTATTATCGATTTTCCATTATCAAATTGTATCAATTCGGGTGTGAGGCGTGTAGGCATAGCCACACAATATAAATCGCACTCTTTGATTCGCCATGTTAATCGCGCCTGGGGCCATTTTAAAAAAGAGCTGGGGGAGTCGGTTGAAATTTTACCCGCATCTCAGCGTAATGGTGATGAGTGGTATTGTGGAACTGCCGATGCGGTTTTTCAAAACATGGATATTATTCGCCACGAACTGCCAAAATATGTGATGATTTTGTCAGGCGATCACGTTTATCGAATGGATTACGGCGCTCTATTAGCCGAGCATGTGCAAAAAGGCGCCGACATGACAGTATGTTGCCTTGAAGTACCTGTTGAAGAGGCTGCAGATACCTTTGGGGTAATGACCGTTGATGAAAGAAATCGGGTATGTCGCTTCGATGAAAAGCCTTCGATCCCCAGCTCTGTCCCTGGTAAGCCAGGTACCTGCTTAGCCTCTATGGGCAACTATGTGTTTAATACTGAGTTTTTATTTGAGCAGCTAAAAAAAGATGCTGAAAATGAAGGTTCTGGCCGCGACTTTGGGCACGATATTATTCCGGCAATTATAGAAGAGCACAGTGTGTATGCGTTTCCGTTTAGAGATCCCATGCAAGAAGGGCAACCTTATTGGCGTGATGTAGGAACGTTAGACTCGTTTTGGGAAGCCAATATGGAATTGGTAATGCCCGAGCCACAGCTAGATTTATACGATCCAACCTGGCCTATTTGGACCTACCAAGAGCAGTTGCCACCGGCTAAGTTTATTTTTGATGATGAAGACAGACGAGGTATGGCGGTAGACTCTACGGTATCGGGAGGGTGTATTGTATCGGGCTCAGTAGTTAGAAAATCACTGCTGTTTTCAAACGTGCACGTGCGTTCATTTTGCGAAATAGAGCAATCGGTTATTTTACCCGGGGCTCTTATTAATCGTCATTGTAAAATTAAGCGAGCCATAATTGATCGAAGCTGTGAAATACCCGCAGGGCTTGAAATTGGCTACGATAGAAAAGCCGATGAAGAAAATGGCTTTAGGGTATCTAAAAAAGGCATCGTATTAGTCACCCGTGATATGCTCACGGAACTTGCTAAAAAGCTTGAACGTCAAGCACACGAAAATAAAAAGTTCGCTTAAAATCGGATGCGAATAACAAAGGTTAAGGAAGTAGTAAATAAATGCATGTATTAATGGTTGCCGCAGAAAACGATGCTCTACCAAACGCTAAAGTGGGCGGGGTAGCAGATGTAGTCAGAGATGCCCCAAAAGCACTAGCAGCACAAGGCGTGAGCGTAGATGTTGTTATTCCTGATTATGGGTTTGAGCAACTGCAACGTGAATATATAGGTGATGTCACTGTTATATTTAGAGCGCAGCCACAGGTATTATCTTTATTTAAAATAAGTGATGACAACACACACATTAATCAATTTGTTATTTCGCACCCACTGTTTAGCCAATCGGGTTCGGTGTATTGCAATGACGAACCCGGGCGACCTTTTGCTACTGATGCAACAAAATATGCATTATTTAGTGCCGCTCTATGTGAAGCGCTGCTTCAGGGTTTAATAACGCGCCCTCAAGCACTGCATTTACACGATTGGCATAGCGCGTGTGTCGCCGTATTATTAAAATTTGATAAACGCTACGATACCCTCGCTAATTTACATATTGCCTATACAGTTCATAATTTAGCACTGCAAGGGATCAGGCCTTTTAAACACGACGACTCGAGTTTAGAGGCTTGGTTTCCTTCGTTAGGTTATAACGGGCAACATTTGTGCGACCCTCGTTACCCACACTGTTTTAACCCTATGCGCAGTGCTATAAATTTGGCGGATAAAGTTCATTTAGTCTCACCTACTTACAGTACCGAGGTACTAAAGCCGAGTAATTATCAGCAAGGTTTTTTTGGTGGAGAAGGCTTAGAGCTTGATTTACAAAATCAATCGGCTCAAGGCAAGGTGGTGGGAATATTAAATGGCTGTGAATACCCTGAGCAAAACCCTAAGCAAGTTACTTTATCGCTCTTGTATGAGCGTATTGAACATACTTTATTTAACTGGATGGCAAAACATGAGCAGCTTGAAACGAGCTACTATGTGGCGCATCAGCGCATGCTGCAGTTTAAAAACACGCCAATAGATGGGCCCCTTGTAACAAGTGTTGGCAGGCTGACCGAGCAAAAGGTGTTATTACTTTGCCAACAATACGGTAATGCATTAGCGCTTGATAAAGTGTGTGAAATAATTAACCGTTTTAACGGTCGTCTTATTATTTTAGGCTCTGGTGACAAAGCCCTTGAAAGCATTTTTACCAAGGCTATGGCACGTAATACAAACTTATTGTTTTTAAAAGGTTATGGGCAAGGTATTGGCGATAGCCTATATGAGCTTGGGGATTTATTTTTAATGCCAAGCTCGTTCGAGCCATGCGGAATTAGTCAAATGCTTGCTATGCGCGCAGGGCAACCTTGTTTAGTCCACAGTGTTGGCGGTTTAAAAGACACCGTAAGCCACAACAACAATGGCTTTGTATTTTCTGGCGGCTCGTTGAATGAACAAGTTGATGGGTTAATGACATGCTTGACTGAAACCCTTACGCTAAAACAGCAAAATCCTAAGCAATGGAGTAACATTACAGCTAATGCTAAAGGAGCACGTTTTTCGTGGGAAACGGTCGCTGCTGATTATATTTCAAGCATGTATTGCTAAATCATTAAAATTAAACGCAGTAGAAGTGACATTTATACCTATTTACGCTATTAATTACTTAGTTTGAGTATAAAAATAAGAAGTAGGTAATGTGTCTGTATTTGTTGCAAGGCAAGCAATATTCAATCGTAAGCAAAATGTAGTTGCTTACGAGCTTTTATTTCGTAATAGTGCTGAAAACTTTTTTCCCGATATAGAAGAAGGTCAAGCAACTGCTCGCCTAATAATGGAAAACCAGCTTAATTTAGGCACACGCCACATCACCTCAGGTAAAACGGCACTGATAAATATAGGCCCAGACTCTTTAAAGCACAATTTATGTGACTTTTTACCCTGCAAAGATGTGGTCATTGAGCTATTAGAAACCATTGAACCCACCGACGATAACTATCAGCTTTGCAGAGAGCTTTTTCATAAAAACTATAAACTCGCATTAGATGACTTTGTTTATAACGAGCAATGGGAGCGATTTTTAAAGTTTATTAAGCTAGTAAAGTTTGATATTGCGCAAACGCCTTTATCAGATATTGCTGAGATTGTAGAAAAACTAAAACAGCATAAAAAAATAAAAATATTAGCAGAAAAAATAGAAACCCAAGCCGATTATCACCAAGCACATAAAATGGGGTTTGATTACTTTCAAGGCTACTTTTTTGCCAAGCCCACAATGCACGAACAGCAAGACATTGATTATAACTATGCGTTAGTTGTGGCTATTTACGCGCAAGTAATGAAACCAAGCCCAGATATAAAGCAAATTAGTGCGTTATTTGAAGCCGATGCGGCCTTGGCTTATAAGCTTATGCGGCTAATTAACAGCGGTGTTTTTCCTATTCAGAGTAAAATATCATCTATTAAGCAGGCGTTAGTGTATTTAGGGCATGAGCGTTTAAAAAAGTTTGTTAGTTTAATTGTTACCGCGCACACCGCGGGTAAAAAGCCAGCAGAGCTAATGCAAGTGTGTGTAGTTAGAGCACGCTTTTGTGAGCTAATAGCAAAGCAGGTGTCTAAATCGTTGGTGGGTGAGGCGTTTTTAACCGGCTTGTTTTCGTTACTAAATGCCATACTCGATCAACCTATGAGTTTATTAGTCGAAAAGTTACCTTTTCCTGATGATATTAAAGCGGCATTACTAAACGAAAAAAACACCCTATATTATATTTTAAATGTAGTACAAGCGTACGAAACAGGTAGCTGGTGGACATTAGAAAAAGCCGTTATATTACTTAATGTTAAAAGTGATGTGCTGCCAGGATTATATAATCAAGCCGTAGATTGGGCAGATAATTATAAAAATAATAGTTAAAGGACAGTAACCGCTCATTATGCGAAATTATAATATGGACTTTATTCGCGGCATTGCCGTGCTTTGCTTAGTGTATATGAATGGCTATGCGTTTGGCTTAGTGGATTATAGCTATATTCCTTTATCTACCCCGCCTTTTAGCGACACCCTTATCCATGCTGTGAGTACTTTTTTTGTTGATGGCCGATTTAGAACGCTGTTTAGCTTACTGTTTGGTGCAGGGCTTTATATTCAATGGCAAAAAGTTAAATCAACAGCGCCTTTAAAAGCGCGATTGCATTGGCTTATCATTTTTGGTTTGGTACATGGTTTTTTACTTTGGGCTGGCGACATTTTATTTTTGTACGGTGTATCTGGCTGGTTTGTTCTAAAATATTTGCAAAGTAATAATCAACTGCTTGTAAAAAGGGCAGGGGAGTTTCTTTTAATTGGTTGTGTAGCCACGGGGTTGGTGCTTTTTAGTGCGCCAGATGAGCTCGTTTATCGTGATTCAGCACAGTATATCGATTTATATAGCCCGCATTGCAGCGATTACTTTTTGAGTAACCTAGGTATGAATGTATTAATGCTGGTAGCTGTTCCTATCATGATCATGTGGCTGTGCGTAGGGCTAATGCTGATTGGCATATATTTATATAAAAATGAGGTTTTTAGTAAAGGTTTAACTAAGCCGCACCTTATTGTTTGTATAGCTGGCGCCTTTATTTTTTCAGGCATGAGGCTTTATGCGTCAAAGTTTACTGGGGGAGCGGGGTTCGCCCTACAAGAGTTTATAAATACCTTTGCCGCGTTATTCATGGCTGTATTTTATATTCATCTCATCGTTAAATTTTGTAATAACCGTGCTCATGTGGGCCAGCTTATTCAGCAGGCGGGGCGCTTAGCTTTTACCTTATATATATGCCAAACACTTATGCAGCTGTTGCTTTATAAAGTGTTGTATCCGCAGTGGGTATTAAGTTTTAACCGAATAGACTATTGGATAATCGCGACTGGCCTAGTTAGCGTGCAGCTATTGTTTACAGCTTTATATTGTCGCTATTATGAGCAAGGGCCGCTGGAATATGTTTGGCGCAGGTTAACTCAAGCAAAAATTGCAAAAATTAATGCGTAAAGGTTTAAATTAGGGGCGAAAAATAATGGCGTGTGGTTTACACTAGTCGCCTTTAAAATTAGGACCATTCAGTGCCATGACCGAATTAAAACGTTTAAATAAATTTATTAGTGAAACAGGTTTTTGTTCACGCCGTGAAGCCGATAAATATATTGAGCAAGGTCGTGTAACAGTTAATGGTAATACGCCTGAAATGGGCGTAAAAGTGGCTGATACCGATACTGTTTTAGTCGATGGAAAACCGCTGCGCGAAAAACCAAAACGCGTGTACATAGCGTATAATAAGCCAGTGGGTATTACCTGTACCACCGAGAGTAAAATTCAAAGTAATATTGTCAAAGCCGTTAATTATCCCACCCGTATATTTCCTATCGGCCGTTTAGATAGACCTTCAGAAGGATTGATTTTTTTAACTAACGAAGGCGATATCGTTAATAAAATTTTGCGAGCGGGTAATAACCACGAAAAAGAATACGTGGTGACAGTTGATAAACCACTCAATCGCCAATTTGTGAGCAAAATGGCCAACGGTATTCCTATTTTAGATACCGTTACAAAAAAATGTAAAGTGACGCAAACAGCTCCGCAAGAATTCAAAATTGTGCTTACGCAGGGTTTAAACCGCCAAATTCGCCGTATGTGTGAATACCTAGGTTATGAAGTTGTAACCCTTAAACGTACCCGCATTATGAATGTAACGTTAAAGGGCTTAAAAGTAGGCCAGTGGCGACATTTAACCGACGTAGAAATGGCGCAAATTAATGACTCCATTGCCGATTCGGGTAAAACGCAAGAGCATTCGGTTGATACCAATAAGCAAAATGCCAATAACAAAGGCGAGCCTAAAAAGCGTGATTTTCAGGGGGAAAACCCACGTGCCTTTAATAATGAGCGAGGCACTCGCACTCAAAGAAGTAACACCCCTTTTCAAAAGCGCTCCACCACCTATGTAGGTAAAGGCGGAGCTAGTAAAAATACGCAAGGCGATAGCAAAAGCGCAAACAACAAAAAGCCAGCAAACGGTAAAGCGCGTTCATCTGGCACATTAAGTTTAAAAAAATAGCGTGCGCACTTACCATTGTATTTGATGCACGACGTTACCTAGTGGGCTTTTAACGCCCACGATGTTTATTTTCTCATTTTTTAGCCGCTTTAATGCTGGTTTATCTAAATACCACCTAAAAGAGCGCTTTCTGTAAGTTTGTAAATCAAGCACAACCAGTTTTGCGCAGCTGTATTCGTAATCACTCGGACACGCCTCTACAGCCAGTAGCTGGTAATCTTGCTGCCAGCTATTGTCGCTATAATAATACGTCCATAACTTTACTGAAATACAAAAACTAGCCCACAGCCATAAATAAACTAAAACCGGTATAAACAAAATACCCAGCCAGCCCCTAAGCTTCCCATCATCCTCTAAGTAGTCTTTAAAATTTGATTTAAATGTTATGCATGCGTTGTACTTTTTGTATCCGTACATCCCCCCTGCAATACTAATTATTACTGACAAAACAGGAAGCAGCTTATGTGTTAAAAAATCATAAGCGGTATTGGCAATAAAGGGGGGATCGAGATTTTCATCCCAAGCAATAAAAAATAGGGGTGGGAATAGTAAACTAGCGGTAATTATTATTCTAAAAAGTTGTTTTGCTGTCATTTGAGGGGTTACTTATAAAACACAACGCCAATATAAAGTAAATAAAGCCCTAAATAAATGGCTAATGCAGATACGCTGTTTTTAGAGCGCAGTCGTTTAATTAAATCGTAAGTACCGTCAAACATGCCTGTTATTACCAGTGTAATACCGCCCGTGAAACGGTAGTTGTTTAAATCTACATTGCCATTTTCGTCGGTTATAAAGCGAAAACAGCCAAAGAGAATACAAATACAACCTAGTTTATTATGTCCATCTTTAACTTCGGTTTAAATAATAAAAAACGCAGCTACTGTGAGGTAAGCTGCGTTTTAAACGTCCTGTAAGGCTTTTAAATTACTTTCTAGGCTCGTAGTCTATTCTAAATACAACAGTATAAAGCACAGGCACTACAATAAGCGTGAGTATGGTTGCAAAACCTAAACCAAACATAATAGTTACCGCCATTGACTGGAAGAACACGTCAAACAACAGCGGGATCATACCTAAAATGGTGGTAATAGCCGCCATGGCTACAGGGCGTACACGGCTAACGCCAGATTCAAACACAGCTTGATAAGGCGATTTACCATCGCGAAGCTCAAGATTTATTTGATCGACCAACACAATGCCGTTTTTAATCAGCATCCCGCTTAAACTTAGTAATCCAAGTAGTGCCATAAAGCTAAATGGCGCATTCATTATTAACATGCCCGCACTCACACCAATAATGGCAAGTGGCACTGTAGCCCAAATAACTAAAGGCTGTTTAAGTGAATTGAACAGCAGTACGGTTACCGCAAACATCGCTAAATAACCCAGCGGTAATGAACCAAATATAGCGGCTTGCGCATCCGATGACGACTCATACTCGCCGCCCCATTCTAATTTATAACCACGCGGTAGCTCTATTGCCTCTACGGGTCCGCGCACGCGTGCAAATAACTTAGCGGCAGTTTCATCGCCTAATACGTTGTGATCGGCCATTACCGTTATTGTGCGCTTTCGGTCGCGGCGCATAATTAGGCTGTCTTCCCATTCAACCACAAATTCGTCAACCACTTGCGTTACTGGCACAAATACACCCAATACAGGGCTGTATATTTGTAAATCGTGAACGCTTTCTACATTTAGGCGCTCATTTGCCGGTGAGCGAGCAATAATTGGCAGAAGTTGCGTACCATCACGATATACACCCACTTGCTTGCCCGAAAGGCTAGTAAGCAGAACATCATCAAGGTCTGACTTACTAATACCTAAGCGGCGCGCTTTTTGTTCGTTAAATTGTGGGCGAATCATTTTAGTACGTGCGCGCCAATCATCACGAATATTATAAGCGCCGTCGTCTTGTGCGATAACTTCTTCAGCCTGGGCGGCTAATCGTCTAAGTATTACCGGATCGGGGCCTGTAAAGCGTGCTTCAATTTTAGCATCGGTTGAGGGGCCAATTTCCATGGGCTTAATTTTAAGCTCAGCTGAAAGCGGTGTATTTTGCGAGTATTCACGCACTTTTTGCATTACTACAGCCACCGCCTCGCGGTTTTTTACTCTAATAATGAGCTGCCCGTATGACGAGTACGACTTTTGCGGTGCATAAGTAAGCATAAAGCGTGGAGCACCTTGGCCTGTAGTACTGGTTATTTCTTCAACTAGCTCTTCTTTTTGAAGGTAGTTTTCAAGCTTTTTAATTCCCTCTAGCGTTGCTCTTATGTCGGAGCCTTGTTGCTGCCAGTAATCTACATAAAACATAGGCGTGTTAGAGGCGGGGAAAAACGATTGTTTAACCGCACCAAAACCAACCACAGCCGAGCAAAGAAGCACGACCATAAGCACAAGCGTGGTTTTACGATAATGCATAGATACATCTAAAAGTGCTTTATAGCCGGTAAAAATAAAGCCTTGGTATGGGTCGTCATCATCCTCTTCGCCCTCAGCATTTTTAGCTTTTTTAAACTCATCTTGTTTAAACATTAAATTTGCAAAAAATGGCGTAAGCGTAATGGCGGTGATCCAGCTTAGTAAAAGCGATATAAACAACACCCAAAATAAGCTACCCGCAAATTCACCGGTCGCATCAGAGCTTAAGCCAATAGGGGCAAACGCAGTAATACCAATAACTGTAGCGCCTAGTAGCGGCCATTTAGTTTGTTCTACAATATTAACCGCAGCTTTTAACTTAGTTTGGCCACGCTTTAAATTTATTAATATGCCTTCGGTTACTACTATAGCGTTATCTACCAGCATACCAAGGGCAATAATAAGCGCACCTAGAGAAATACGTTGCAGGTCTATGGCGAACAACTTCATAAATATAAAGGTGCCTAAAACGGTGAGTAATAAAATACCGCCAATTAAAATACCACTTTTTAACCCCATAAATATAAGCAGTACTACGATTACAATGGCAATCGCCTCAACTAGGCTGACAATAAAGCCATCTACCGATTTTTCTACTTCTTTAGGTTGGTTATACACCGATTCTACATGTATGCCATGTGGGCGTTGATATTCAAGCTCTGCTAAGTGCTCGTCAATACGTTTACCTACATCTACTACGTTCACGCTATTCATAAACGAAACGCCAATTAAAAGCGCTTGTTCTGAGTTGTAGCGAATAACATTGCTGGGTACTTCTGCGTATTCTCTAAATACTTTGGCTACATCACCTAAGTAAATAAGCTCGCTAGCACCGGGTTTTGATATAAGTAGGGTTTCGAGCTCTTTAACATCTTTAAATTCGCCGGTTGGGTGAAAGCGTATAGACTCATCGCCCACTCTAATTTTACCTGCGTTAGAGACTGTATTTTGCGATTGCAGTAAACCAAAAATATGGCTTGGGGCAATACCGAGCTGCGCTAATTTACGGGTAGACACTTCAACCATTACTTGAGGCTGTTGCTCACCAGCAATGGTCACTTTACTCACACCTTTAACCAGTACGAGTTCACGCTTTAAGTAATCGGTGTAATCTTTAAGTTCATCATAAGAGTAGCCATCGCCGGTAACCGCATACATAACGCCGTATACATCACCAAAGTCATCTAAAATGGTGCTTGGGTAAACGCCACTTGGAAGTGAAGGCGCTAAGTCGTTAATTTTACGGCGCATTTCATCCCAAATTTGGCGCAGCTGTTCTTTTCGGTAGGTGCTTTTCATTTCTACCGATATTTGCGACTTACCATTTGATGAAATAGAGGTCACATAATCTACGTAGGGGAGTTGCTGAATTGCATTTTCGATAGGAAAGGTGACTTCTTCCTCTACTTGTTGTGGCGATGCACCCGGATACATAGTAATAACCATGGCGGTTTTAAGCGTAAACTCTGGGTCTTCTAGTTGGCCTAAATCAAAGTATGACACACTCCCGCCAATTAACAGCAGTAGTGCAAACATCCAGCTAATTACTTTTTTCTCTATGGAGAGTTGCGCAAAGCTCATAATTATAAGCCTCGCTCTTTATTCCATGGACGTACTTTCATGCCCTCATCTAATGAGTGTACGCCAGCAGAGACGACAATTTGGCCTTCTTTAATACCGCTTAGCACTTCAATGCCGTCGCGGTGTACTTGGCCTACTTTAACGGCTTGTTTATTAACAACACCGGTTTCTGGGTTATATATCCACACATAGGCGTTATCTGACACGCTTTCTTTAGCTTCAGAAAAAACCGACTCAACCGGTAAAATAGTGTAAGCCACTTGCGAGCTGGTTACTTTTGATAAATCGATAAATACACGCCCTGTCATCCCTGCAAGTAAGTTAAAGTCTTTGGGTACTGGCAGCGAAAAAACAACTTTGTAGGTAAGCGTAGTAGGATCGGCCTGCGTATCCCACTCTTTTAAATCAAGGGTGTACTCTTTATTATCATAACCGTCAAACACAACGGTAGGGTGGTAGTCGCTGCCTTTTTTAATGCGCGCTATTATTTTTTCAGGAACTTGGATTTCTACATCCATTAAATCGCGGGTTTCTAGGCGTAAAATGTTTTGCTTGGCTTGAATGTTTTCAAAGTTTTTAACAAATACTTTGGCTACAGTCCCTGCAAATGGGGCGCGCAGTTCGCTGTATTCTAGGTTGGTTTCGGCAATTTTAAAGGCAGACTCTGCCACTTGCATATTGGCTAATGCTTCATCGTACTCTGATTGACTCGCGATTCTTTTTTCAAGTAATTGTTCAATGCGGCTAAGTTGTGATTTAGCAAGCTCATAACGGGCTTTTCTATCATCGTACTGTAATTGAAAGTCTTCTGGGTCAAGCTTTGCTAAAAGTTGTCCTTCTTCAACTTCTTCACCTGCTAATACCGGAAACTCTACCAGTTCACCATTGACTCTAAATGCTAAGTACGAGCCTTGGTTAGCAACCACTTCAGCAGGAAAACTGCGCACATTTGTTTGCGAATCATGTCCTATATTGAATAACTTTACAGGCCTAATGGGCTCTTCTTTTACTTGCTTTTCTGGCTCTGAGCAGGCCATTAAGGTAAGTAAAGTCGTAGTAAGTATACATAGACGAAAGAGTTTCATGTCTTCTCCGTGGCAATGATGGGCAAAATAATTAAGTGCAGGATACGCCGCAACCATATAAAATAAAATTCATTAAATTTTAGAAACATAATAAGTTTTATTTATGATCATGTTGAGCGCAGTATGAAGCTGAATCAATTACAAATTTTAGATGCCATTGTACAAAGTGCAAGTTTAAGTGGCGCGGCGCTTAAATTACATAAAACTCAACCTGCGCTTACCTTAGCAATTAAAAACTTAGAGGCAAAAATTGGCTTCGAACTACTCGATAGAAGCAAGTACCGATTACAGTTAACTGAAAAAGGGCGTGTTTTTCATCGCGAAGCACAACAATTATTGCATGCAAATGATGAGCTAGCACAGCTTGCTAAAGAGCTTGCACTGGGTAACGAGCCACAATATCGAATTTGCTACGAGCAAATTTGTCAAAAAGACAGTTATAACGAGATCATAAGTAATACTTTTAGACTATTTAAGCGTACAGAGTTTAATTTAACCAGTGGCAAACGCTTTGTCTCTTTAGAGCAAGTAAATAGTGGGCAAGTGGAGTTAGGCATAGGCCCCTGGTTTGACTTATTTCATGCAACAGGGCACTTAGAGAGCCTACCTATTGGTAAATTAAACATTGGAATTATTGCATCTACTAATACGTTTCCTAAGTACATGACCTTTAACGAGCTACAAAATTACCCGTGTTTGGCCATGTTTGAAAGTGACTTAAGCATAGACAGCGACAAGCTTTCGTATTCAAAAGGCTCTGCCTTAATGAAGATTGACGATGTAACCAATTTAAAGTCGTTTTTGCTTGCTGGTGCCGGCTGGGCAATGATGAACATAGACTATTGCGCCCCTGAAATAGAAGCAGGGCTGTTGCAGCAAATACAGATAAACGACAGAGAAGATGAGTTTGGTATAGAAGTACGTGCATTTAGGCGTGATGCAATACACCATGGCCCTGTTGCGCGCTCTATTTGGGAGCAATTTAAAGTACTCAGTGAGGCGTACGTTAATGACCGATAATATTGAGAAAGAAACCCTCATCTACACCATTATTGCAAATATACCTGCAGGTTTTGTAGCAAGTTACGGGCAAGTAGCAACGCTTGCAGGTTTCCCGCAAAATTCACGCTTAGTAGGGCGCCTTTTAAAGCAAATGCCAGATGATTCTGTTATACCGTGGCACAGAGTAGTAAATAGCCAAGGTAAAATATCATTTCCTGCAGGCAGTGATAAATACCAAGAGCAGCGCCAAAAGCTATTATTAGAAGGGGTTAGCTTTAAAAACGACAAAGTGAACATGCGCGAGTGTAGATGGCTGTAGTGAACGTATTATCGTAAAAAAGCTTTTAAAGGCTGCTTTATTACAAGTGTGCGGCTTACTTTTTTGTTTTTAGCTATCGTAAATCTACAAAAAATAGGGTTATTCAGCTTGTAGTTTTACTTTTAACACAATCTCCTTATCTAGCTTTGTGAATGAAAAACTTACAATGAAAAGCGATATATTTTCTATTTTTTACACAATAAAAATATATACGGCAAAGTAAAAACACCTCCACACCTACCAATACCTAAGATGGCATTAAATCAATTTAGCGTCGAGATTTGGCATAACATTTGAACTACTTATTTGTTGTAAATAGATATTGAGCATACCAAATGTTGGCTTAAGGGCGCGTTTAAAATGGTATCTCATTTGCAAAAAGGTAAAAGAGTAAAAGCGTAAAAACGTAAGTAATCCTCAAGCCATCTTAAAAGTGACTGATAAATTATTTGAAAAATACGGTTTTTCACATCGCTAGTGATGAATAATTGAGGTGATGAAGTGTAAATAATTAGTTTTAAGCATGAGGGTTATTAAAACGAAATATTAAGGACTAACAAACTATGACTGACCCAACTTTATTGATTTTAATGTATTTTGTGATCCCTGTGTGGCTTGCTGCTGGTATTGCTGATTGGTTTTGTCATCGACGTAGTAATATTTCTACAACCAGCGGTGCTAAAGAGTCATTTATTCATTTATTAATGTTTGCCGAAGTGGGCATTCCGTTAATCCTCGTTTTAATTTTTGAAGTTAATAGTTTGATTATTGCCATTTGTATTGTGTTGTTTTTTCTGCATGAGCTTACAGCAATGTGGGATGTAAGTTATGCAGTAAGTAAGCGAAGGGTAGGGCCGGTAGAGCAACATATACACAGTTTTTTAGAAATGATACCCCTGTTAGCTTTGGTATTAATTATTGCGCGCCATTGGGAGCAATTTACCGCTTTATTTACTCCAGGCGGCTTTCCTCCTGACTTTACGCTGCAATTAAAAGCCTCTCCTTTACCAATAACTTACTTGGCAACGGTGCTATTTATAGCACTTGCGCTAGAATTTACACCTTATTTAGAAGAGTTCATTCGCGGTATACGTGCTAAAAAAGATAATACTTAATCGGCTTAAGTTATTTATGCAGTTAATTTATGCGTGTCTAAATAGGCACGCTCTTGCTTACACTGAGCTAAATAGTGTTGCTCGAGCACAGGGTTTAGTACCAAGCTAAGATGCTGTCTAAGGTATTGTTAACCAGAGCCTCACTAATACTTAGTGGGGCTTATTTAGGTATAATTGAAAAAGGCTAGGTAAAAATAGCGGCGTATATACGCCGCTATTATTTTATAAAATCAATATGTTGAGATTAACTAATATGAGTGAGCTAGCATGATTAAGGTAGATGCTGCCCACCTGTAACACCCATTATTTCAGCGGTAATGTAACTTGACTCTTGCGATGCTAAGTAGACATAGGTGGGTGCTAGTTCAGCAGGCTGTCCTGGCCTGCCTAATGGTACGTTATCACCAAATTCAGGCAATTTTTTAGCCGGTTGGCCACCACTTTGTTGAAGCGGGGTCCAAATTGGCCCAGGAGCAACCCCATTAACCCGAATGCCTTTATCAATCACCATTTTTGCTAAACTTTTAGTAAAGCTTGTAATTGCGCCCTTAGTCGATGCGTAATCAAGAAGCCCAGCAGAGGGTTGATAACATTGGATAGAGGTTGTATTAATAATACTAGCGCCCGGTGGCATATGTTTTACCGCCGCTTTTGTTATCCAAAACATAGCAAATACATTTGTTGCATATGTTTGGCAAAATTGCTCGGTAGATAAATCGTCTAACTCTGCAACAAACTGTTGCTTACCCGCATTATTCACTAATATGTCGATTGAGCCTAAGTTTTCAACGCTTTGCGCCACAAGGTCGTTACAAAAACTCTCATCAGAGATATCGCCTGCAATTCCCCATGCTTTGTTACCGCTGGCTTTTAATATATCGAGTGTTTCTTTCGCATCAGCTTCTTCGCTGGCTAAGTAATTAATAACTACATCGGCACCTTCTCTGGCAAATGCAATGGCAACCGCTCTGCCAATGCCCGAGTCGCCCCCGGTGATCAACGCCTTGCGACCCTTTAATCTGTCGCTACCTACATAGGTATCTTCGCCGTGATCTGCTTTAGGTTTTAAAATTTCATCTAGGCCAGGGTCTGGTTGATCACTGTCTTTTTCGGTCCGACCCATTTGATATTGGCTTCTAGGGTCTTGCATCGTAAATTGGTTAGTTGGCATATCAACGTCTCCTTTAACGTAAAGTTTAAGTTGGATTAACTGCATGTAATCACAAAGAGCCTAATGGCATATAACGCAGCAATGCGAGTTACCTACCTCTTTGCTTGGCGGGAATAGACGTAAAAGTGAGTGTGGTTGTAAAATATTGAGTATAAGTAGCAACTTACTAATGTAGCACTTGCCTCAATTGTAGAATCAGCTTGTAATGCGCCCACTTTGTATCTCCTTTAACGTATTTGCTTGGCCAAGGTTTTACTGACCATTTATATTGAAGGAGCAATAGATATGCCATAGCGTTACATTCAAAATATGATGCTATGTCACTTATTTTAATGCATTTATTTTAAAACTAGGAAAGGATTATGTGAAGATAATGGGTAAAAAATGGATAAGAGTACCGAAAATGTTACACGCTGTTTATCGAGCTATTTAATTAGGCGAGTAAGGACAGTGATAGGCTTATAGTCAAAGCGGTAAATTACAGCGTTTTTAATTAAGGCCCAGGTGATATCACCTGGGCTAAAACGCGCTTTTATATAGAAGGGTAGCCAAATTAATGCGGTTTATGTACGTAGCGTAAAATTACTAATTACATGCATTAATACACGTAATTAGTAATTGAAATGTAGTGGCACACACACCCAGCTATTACAAAGAGGTGCCAAATTGCGTGGCTAAATTGAGTGCTTTTAGCGCTATAAAATAATGTTCCTAAGCTATAAAAAATGCCACCGGCCAGTAACCAGTACAGTGCTTTTACATCAATATTTAAATAAAGTGGGTATACAATCGCAAGGGCAAACCAGCCCATAAGTAAGTAGGTAGCCAGCGAGACTTTTTTATTACCATTTTTAACCAGCACTTTATAAGCAACGCCACCAAGCGCGACTGCCCAAATAAAACTCAGTGTCCCCCAAGACCACAATCCATTTAGAGATAGCAATAAAAATGGGGTGTACGTACCCGCTATTAATACGTAAATAGCGCAGTGATCGCACTTTTTATAAAAAGCGCGTAATTTGGGCTGTACACTGGCGTGATAAAGTGTGGATGATAAAAACAATACAAATAAACTAGCCCCATATACAGCGGTGCTAATATAAGCTTTTACGCTGGTGGCTTGTTTAAATAAATCCCACATTACAAACACAGCAAAAAATATTCCCAGTGCATGGCTTAATACATTGAGTTTTTCTTCTTTGCGAGAATAGGGTGCACCTATAGTCATACTAGTCCTACCACTTATTAATTAAACTTGAGTGTACAGGTGTACGCTCAATGTTTCAATGTCAGCATTGTTACTGTAAATTAGTCACCGTACTTTTATTGATTTTAAAGGGAATTAATCGGGTATAGTGTGGTCGTATAGTCTCAATTAATTAAGGCACGTTTATCATGAAAAAAGAGCTCAAAGCCGTTTTACTTACTGCCATTGTGTATCCTGGGGCAGGGCATTTTTCGCTTAAAAAGCATTTAATAGGCTGTATTTTTGCAGGTGTATTTACGCTACTTTTGTTTATGACATTAGGTGATATTTTGGCTATAGCGCAATGTAGCGCAAATGAAATTTTAGCAGGTAAAATTCCGATGACGGCTTCAGGCATTTTACAAGCCGCCCGTAATCCATCAGGTGAATGTGCACAGCTTGGGGAATATAAATATCTTCCTTTAATGGTGGTCATTTGGTTACTAAGTATGGTTGATGCTTATCGGTTAGGTAAAAAAGTTAAACCCGATACGCAAAATAAAAAGTAATGGTAGTCGTTGTTTTAAACTGCAAATAGTGAGCTAAAAATATTTACTAATAGTTAGTCAAAAAATTAAAAAGGTTAGTTAAATTAACCAAGCCTGAATACTGCGTTGCTGTATGGTTTTTAATATAGTCTTTATATATCAATGATTTAATTTTTATTTTTCTGTTGGCACAACCCTTGATTATGTTATTGCGTCTAAACAATATACACAACAAGGAATACCATTATGAAACATTCAATTAAAATCGCTATGGCAAGTTTATTAGCATTAGGTTCTTCGCAAGTACATGCGAGTGAAGTGGACCTAGATGTAACTGATATTATAACGCAAAACGTAACAAGCTATATTAATCAAGCAACGGCAGAACTTGAACAATCAATTTCGCAGAGCCTTAGTTTTGATGCCCAGGCAGTACTTGAGCAATTTGTAAATCAAGCGCAAGAACAAGCTGACGTTACCACGCAGTCTACAATGCCGGTAACTACGCAAGTTAAAGCTAAATAAGTGTAAAAGGATAAGACGATGAGTAACGAATTAGGATTATTTGCACTTATGTTGGCGCCTGTTGTAAGCATGCTTAGTGTTTACTATATGGTTCAAGTAATAAAAAGTATGGGAAGTTGGATCAACTTTTAATTTATAGGTAAATAATTCGATTTGAGTAAGCTGATCGACTTAGTAAAAGCGCACGTAAATAATGGCAGTGTAATTTAAAGAAGTAGACTTTATGAAACGTGCGATTTTCCCATTACCAATATTTGTGTTACCAGAAGGCTATACGCGTTTGCGTATATTTGAGCCTAGGTATTTAAACATGGTAAAAACCGCACTACAAAATAATGTCGGTTTTGTACTGTGCACCTATCAGCACGACACGCCATTTAATATCAGCGCTCAGGGCTGTTTGGTCGATATTATCGACTTTGATCAAGACCCTAGCAATATGCTACTCATTGATGTGTACGCTGCTAAAAGCGTGCAAATAAATGACGTATACCAAGATGAAAGTGAATTGCGCCATGGCTTATTAAGCGATTGCAATACGCCGTATTGGTACAATGACTCCCACAGTGAAATTTCGGCTGATAATCAACGCTTGTCTGATTCTTTGCAGGACATATTTTTAAACAATAAAGAGCTTTCTAGTTTATATAGGCAAACCAAGTTTGATAATTTAGCCTGGGTAGCTGCGCGCTGGCTTGAACTATTACCTATATCTATTGATAAAAAACAGCAACTTGCGTTCGAAAGTAACTTTGCTAACTTACTAAACTTCCTCCATACTGTGATTAACAATGAATTTGCCTAAAATAATGTGATCTGCGTTTAATTGCTTGGCGTATAGATATATACAAAAGCATACACGGGATTAATTATTATGGTAAGTCAACAACCCTCACCACGTTGTGAACCTAATACAGGTAAATATACTGCCATGCCAGAAACGCCAAGTGCAGAGCTTATGCAAGCTCTGCTTGATGTAGCTACTTCGCGAGACAAAAGAGCGTTTGCTTACTTATTTGAATATTTTTCGCCAAAAATTAAACGCTTTGGAATTAAGCAATTTGGCTCTGAGGCACAAGCAATGGAGCTTGTACAAGAAACACTAACCTCAGTGTGGCGTAAAGCGCATTTGTATCACAGCGATAAAGGGGCTGCGACGACTTGGGTATATACCGTAATGCGTAATGCCTCATTTGATATGCTTCGTAAAATGAAAAGTAATAAAGAAGAAAATATAAGCGAAGATATTTGGCCACTTATTAACGAATCACAAGATACAACACTTGAATTTAGCGACCACTTGGAAGATCAACAAATTAAACGATACCTAGACAAACTACCAACCGCACAGCGAGAGGTCGTCCGAGGCGTTTATTTCCAAGATATGTCGCAAGAGCAACTTGCTCAACAATTAAATATTCCTGTAGGCACGGTAAAATCACGATTGCGTTTAGCCTTGCAAAAATTACGTAATGAAATGGGAGATCAGCATGATTAAACATCACCCTAGTGAATCTTTACTAGCACAATATTGTTCAGCGCAGTTACCTGCATCGTTAAGCGTTGCGGTATCTATACACGTTGATATGTGCCCGGTTTGCCAAGCAAAAGTGGCAAAACTTGAAGCCGCTAATGCAAAGGATGTATTTAGCGATGCGTCATACGCCCCTGATACATTAAATTTAAGTAATGATTTACAAGCGCCAGATTTTGACGCTGACCTGCTAGATTTGATAACCGCCGATGCTAGCATTGATGAAGTTTACGAAGTTGAGCCGGTAACCGTACAAGTTAACGAGCATAACTACGAATTACCACGCGCCTTAACACGCATTTCGCATGGGCGTTTTACGCAAGTGGGTAAGCTTGCTCGCTCTCGCGTTGCTATTGATGATGGCCCATTGCGCTCAAGCCTTTTACATATTGGCGCAGGGGGCGAAATCCCCGAGCATACTCATACTGGTTTTGAAGTAACCTTGCTACTTGATGGTGAGTTTAGTGATGAAGAGGGCAGTTACGTGCCAGGAGACTTTATTTGGCAAGATGGCTCTCATCAGCACACCCCACTTACAAAAGATGGCTGTTTATGCTTTACAGTAGTCAGTAGTGCGCTACATTTTAATAAAGGGCTCAGTAAGTTACTTAATCCTATAGGTAACTTGATTTATTAAGAGAATTTATGCAAACAGACACAATAAAAATAGGTATCAGCGCCTGCTTAGCAGGCGAAAAAGTACGTTTTGATACAGGCCATAAAAAGTCTAACTTTTGTATGGATGAACTTGGAAAACATGTAGAGTACACGCGTTTTTGCCCAGAGGTAGCCGTAGGGTTACCTATTCCTAGGCCAACCATACGCCAAGTACGTGTGGGCGATACAATAAAAGTATGTCGCCCAGATGGCACTGGCGATGTTGGGCCTAAGTTAACTGAATACGGTAAAAAAGTAGCCACAGAGCAAGCTAAAAACCTAAGTGGTTTTGTTTTTTGTGCGAAAAGCCCAAGCTGCGGTATGGAAAGAATTAAAATTTATAACGAAGCTGGCACCGGCAATACTTCCGAAGGCGTTGGTTTTTTTGCTGAGCAAATAATGAAGCACAATCCATTACTGCCATGTGAAGAAAACGGCCGCTTAAACGACATGCATTTACGCGAAAACTTTGTAATGCGCGTGTACGCTTACAAACAGTGGCAGTTATTAGCTTCTGAGCCGCTCACAGTGCATAAGCTTACCCAGTTTCATTCCCAATATAAGTACTTATTGATGGCTCATAATTATCAAGCTTACCGCGACTTAGGTAATTTACTTGGTACTTATAAAGGTGATGATATTAACGCTTTAGCAGATGAGTACATTCTTGGGTTAATGAACGGCCTTAAAAAGCCTGCATCACGTAGGAATAACTGCAACACGTTAATGCACTTGCAGGGCTACTTTAAAAAAGACTTATCTAAGGTTGAAAAGCAAGAGCTACGCGATGCCATCGATGAATACCGCCAAGGTTTAGTGCCTTTGTACGTACCGCTTACTTTGTTAAAACATCATCTGAAAGTACACCCTAATGAATACCTAGAAAAGCAGGTGTTTTTTAATCCTTACCCTAATGAACTAAAATTACGTTACGGCATATAATGAATACACTTTTTTGGTTTAGGCGCGATTTGCGCCTTTTTTCTAACGAAGCGCTTATTGAAGCGCTAAATAATGGCGCTAAACAGGCCATTTTTTTTATCTGCGAAAAGCAATGGCAACAACACAACGCCGCTCCCATTCAAATAGATTTACTAAAAAGACGTCTCAATTATATACGCGAGCAGCTAGCGCAGTACGCAATAGAGCTGCATATTTTTGACGCTCCTTACTTTGACGATTGTGAAAGTGCGCTTTTATCATTTTGCGATAAACATCAGGTAAAACATGTAATTGCCAATAAAGAGTATGAGTTAAATGAAGTAAATCGTGATGCGCAAATACTTGCAAAGTGTGATGATAAAAAAATTACGTTTACCCTCTATGAGGGAGATGTAATAGCGCCTGTAGGCAGTGTTAAAAACCAAAGTAACGAAATGTACAAAGTGTTTACGCCATTTAAAAAACAGTGGCTTAAACAACACCAAGATACTCACTTTAGCTTATTACCGTGGCCTTTAAAAAAACAGCCGATAAATAACAACGCACAAGCAATTAAAAGTGATGGCAGCTCAGAAAAATGGCCAGTTGATGATGAAAGCTTAGCAACCATTGTTGATAATTTTATTTGCGACAAATTAAGTCGCTACGACGAACAGCGTGATATACCCAGCATTAAAGGCACATCGGGTTTAAGCCCTTATTTAGCTCTGGGTATTATAAGCCCTAAGCAGTTACTGGTTAATATTCAAAACCGCTACCCAGATATTTTAACAACATCTAAAAGTAAAACTTTTACTTGGGTAAACGAGCTTATTTGGCGCGAATTTTATCGTCATTTAATTGCGCAATTTCCTAAGCTTTCTCGTGGTGATAACTTTAACGAAAAGTACAATGGCGTTAAGTGGCGTAAAAACGAGGCTGAGTTTAAAGCCTGGTGTGAGGGAAAAACAGGTTACCCACTCGTTGATGCAGCGATGAGACAGTTAGTTCAAACCGGCTGGATGCATAACCGTTTAAGAATGGTAGTTGCCAGCTTTTTGACCAAACATTTATTAATTGATTGGCGTGAAGGCGAGCAGTTTTTTATGCAGCACCTTATTGATGGCGATTTAGCCTCTAATAATGGTGGTTGGCAGTGGGCTGCAAGCACTGGCTGTGACGCGCAGCCTTATTTTCGCGTATTTAATCCTATCACTCAAAGTGAGCGCTTTGATCCTAATGGTAAATTTATACGTAAATATTTACCGGAGCTTGAAAAAGTGCCAGATAAACATATTCATTTTCCTCATGCTTATTTAGCGTCAATAGGGGCTGATAAGCAATGTTACTGGCCGGCAATCGTAGATCATAAAGCAGCTCGCGAGCGTGCAATAGCTGCATTTAAGGGGTGATATGGAAACAGCATTACCGGTAGCAAAATTTGTAGAAATATATCAACAACTCGATAAATCAAACCTGCATTTGCTTAATGATATTTACAGCGAGCAAATTAAATTTAAAGACCCAATGCACGAAATACACGGGCTAAGCGAGCTTACCCGATATTTTTCTAATCTATATAGTAATGTTAAGCATTGTCAGTTTGATATTAGCGACACCTACGAGCGTGATGATAAAGCATTTTTGTATTGGACTATGCATTACGCCCACCCAAAACTGGCTTCTGGCAAAACTATATCGGTAGAAGGGCACAGTAAGCTGGTATTTAAAGAATGTAAAATTATTAACCACCGCGACTATTTTAATGTAGGTGAAATGCTATACAAGCATATTCCTATTTTGGGTGGCGTTATAAATTACATAGATAAACGAGCAGGGTAGCGATGAATATTTTAATTACAGGTGCAACCTCAGGTATTGGCGAGCAGCTTGCAATAAAGTACGCACAGCAAGGTAACACGGTAATTGCTTGCGGCAGAAACCTTGAAAAGTTAGCTGAGCTTGAAAAACACACCAACATTAAAGCGTGTCAGTTTGATGCCACAGACCTCAAAGACATAAAGCAAGCAACCCTTGGGTTTAGTGCTTTTGATAAGGTTATTCTTAACGCTGGTAACTGTGAGTATGTAGATGATGCCCGTAACTTTGACAGCGCTTTGTTTGAGCGAGTTATTTCAGTAAACCTGCTGGCAATGGGCTACTGCCTAGAGGCACTATTACCAAAAATTAGTGCGGGCGGGCAACTTGTACTTGTTAGCTCAAGCGTTACGTATTTACCTCTGCCACGCTCTGAGGCTTATGGCGCATCTAAAGCCGGGGTAAGCTATTTAGCGAAAAGCTTAGCAATCGACTTAAACGATGTTGATGTTACGTTAGTGCACCCTGGTTTTGTTAAAACCCCCCTTACTGATAAAAACGATTTCCCAATGCCTATGGCTGTTACTGCAACAGAGGCCGCCGATTATATGATTAAGGGGATCAATAAACGCCGTAAAGAAGTTCATTTTCCTTATCGGTTTACGCTTATTTTAAAAGCATTACGTATTTTACCGTTACCACTTTGGTTACGTTTAGCAAAAGGATTAGCCCGTTGAAAAAAATAGCAATAATAGGTTCTGGCGTATCGGGTTTAACCTGTGCTCATTTACTGCATAAGCATTACGATATTACTGTATTTGAAAAAAACGATTACATTGGTGGTCATACCGCGACAGTAGAGATATCTGATGCTGGGGTTAAACGCGCAATAGACACGGGCTTTATAGTATTTAATGACCGCACTTACCCGTACTTTGAAAAACTACTCGCGCGCATTGGCGTAGACAGACAAGAAACACAAATGAGCTTTAGTGTTCATAATCAAGCAAGTGGTTTTGAATACAACGGACACACCTTTACCAGCTTATTTGCTCAAAAAAGAAATATATTTAGGCCTAAGTTTTGGCGCTTGTTAAGCGATATAGTTAAGTTTAATAAATTATGTAAAGCAATGCACAGCGAGCAAAACTACCCTAAAGATCAAACACTGGGTCAGTTATTAGATACGCACGGCTTTAATGACTTTTTTAAATACCATTACATTTTACCTATGGGGGCGGCAATTTGGTCAACCAGCATCAAAGAGATGCAAAATGTAGGGGTTGAGTTTTTTGTAAACTTTTTTTACAACCATGGCTTACTTGATGTTACAAACAGGCCGCAGTGGTATGTAATCCCTGGTGGGTCTAAGCAATACATTAAGCCGCTTATTAAAGGTTTTGCAGAGCGGATAAAACTAAATACCGACATTGAGACGGTTACGCGTGTAGATAATAAAGTAATTATTACTTTTGAAAATGGCGAACAAGCTGAATTTGATAAAGTGGTATTTGCGTGTCACTCAGATCAAGCCCTTACATTACTTGGTGATGCGACTGAGCAAGAACACGCTGTATTAGGTGCAATCCCTTATACCGAAAACTCGGTAGTACTGCATACAGATACCAGTTTACTGCCAGATAGAAAAGCCGCCTGGGCTAGCTGGAATTACTTACTAAACGAAAACACCGACAAAGCAGCGGTTGTTACATACCAAATGAATATACTGCAAGGTATTGACTCAGATACACAATTTTGTGTAACCCTTAATCACTTAGAAGGGATTAACAAAGCAAATATATTACGTGAGTTTACTTATCATCACCCTGTTTTTAACGAAGCATCCATTGCCGCACAAAAACTCAAGCACACTGTTGATGGCCAAAATAATAGCTATTTTTGTGGTGCTTATTGGTATAACGGTTTTCATGAAGATGGTGTTCGCAGTGGGGTAGATGTGGCTAAGCAATTCGGTGTTGAATTTGAATAGCGCTGTATACTTAGGCGATGTGAGGCATCGGCGCTTTGCGGTAAAAAACCATCAGTTTAAATACCCGCTTTATATGATGTGGGTAGATTTAAAAAATCCGTTATTGCTTAATAACATTCACCCTATGTTAGGTACTTTTGGGTTTAAAGCACTGCGTTTTAATCAAGCCGATTATTTAAACACACTGCCAAACTCAGAGCCATTAAGTATTATTGAACGTGCACAGTGCCAAATAGAAAAACTAGGCGTTAAAGAGACGTTTTCGCATATTTATATGCTTGGCCAACTTAGGTGTATGGGCATTTATTTCAGCCCTGTAAATTTTTACTTTTACGGTAATAGCACCGATAACTTTAAATATATGGTGGCTGAGGTAAGCAATACGCCGTGGAATGAACGCCATTATTATTTGGTGCCCTTACAAAAAAAAGTGAACTTTAAGAAGGCTTTCTCCGTATCACCCTTTATGAATTTAGATATGGACTACCATTGGCAGGTACAACATACAGCCGATAACACATTAATTCATATAGAAAATAAACGTGGGGATGAGTTGTTATTCGACGCGTCTTTACGATTAAAGCGAAGTCAGTTAACGAAGCAAGAAGTTAATAAATTATTAAAAAAATTTCCTGCGATGACTTTGTCTATTTTCAAAGGTATTTATGTGCAAGCACTTAAGTTGTTTATTAAAAGGGTTCCTTTTTTAGGTCATTCAGGAAAACCTTAGTATAGTTAAACAAGCTTAGTTGCGGGTAGCGATACAATTATAAAGGGTTTAAGATGGAAAAAGTCTCGAGTATAAATTGCCAAGAGCAAACTGGTTGGTTTACAAACTTATATAAAAAGCTAGTCACCAAAGCCTTTGCAAGTATTGAAACAGGCCAAATAGTGTTAGTTGAGAACAGTCGCTCAACAGTATTTGGTCAACAACATTCAGACTTAAAAACCACGATTACCGTTAACGACACTGCCATGTACAAAGCATTTGCGCTATCTGGCAGTGTGGGTGCTGGTGAGTCTTATATTCTTGGGCAATGGTCATGTGATAACTTGACCAAACTCATCGAAATTTTTGCCATAAACCAAAAACAACTAGATGCTTTTGAAAAAAAATTCTCGTTTTTTAGTGGCCTAGCCCACCGTTTTAACCATCTCAAAAACAGCAACTCAGAATCTGGGTCGAAAAAGAATATCGTTGCACATTACGATTTAGGTAACGATTTATACGAGTCATTTTTAAGCGAGGAAATGCTCTACTCCTGCGCTGTTTATCCATCAAGAGACGCCTCTCTTGAGGATGCTCAACAAAACAAGCTTAAACAAATTTGTGAGCAGGTAGAGATAAACGAAGGCGATTCAGTTATTGAAATTGGCACAGGCTGGGGGGCGTTTGCGATTTACGCGGCCACACATTACAACTGCCATGTGACCACAACAACGATTTCTGATGAGCAATATGCCTATGTTGAAAACAAGGTTAAACAGTTAGGACTTGAAAATAATATAACTCTGCTCAAGCTTGATTACCGTTTATTAGAAGGTCAATACGACAAGCTTGTATCAATAGAGATGATAGAAGCAGTAGGACATGAATACCTACCAAGCTTTTTTAAGCAATGTAATAGCTTGCTTAAAGAAGACGGTGCAATGCTTATCCAAGCGATCACTATTGGCGATCAACGTTATCAACATTATTTAAAAAACTCTGACTTTATTCAGCAGTATATTTTCCCCGGTGGTTGTTTGCCTTCAATTAATGAGATGAGCGAGCAAATTAAGAACAATACCGATATGGTTATTCATACTGTAAGCGACATAGGCGCGCATTATGCTAGAACACTAGCCGATTGGCGCACACGCTTTATTGATAACTGGCACACCCTTGACAGTGACAAGTTTGATGAGCGTTTTTACAGATTATGGTTATTTTACTTTGCTTACTGCGAAGGCGCTTTTAGAACGCGAGCAACCAGCACCGTTCATTTAACGGCGCGTAAACCACGTTTTACTAGTCAAAATGACGAAATTGCCCTTAATTATTAATTTTGTGCTTTTTCAAACAGTGTGGTTTTTATCACTGTTTTTAGAAGCTCAATCTGTTTTATACACCTCTGGTATTGTTGTGCTTATGTTTGTTTTATCAAAGCAGCATAAGCTCGACGCGTTGCTTTTAGTAAAAGCTTTACCAATTGCGCTGTTATGTGAATACCTTGCTGTGCAGTTAAATCTTTTTGAATTTAAAGTATCCCCTTTTCCGCTTTGGTTAGCCTTGCTATGGGCAGCACTATTGCTTTGCTTAAACACATCAATGGCGTTTATTACTAACCTAAAACTTTGGCAAGCCTATTTAGTGTGCTTAGCCTTTGCGCCAATTAGTTATTATTCAGGTGCTCAATTTGGCGTGCTTAGTATTTATTCACCTGTGTGGGCATTTTGGCTTCTGTACGGCGCACTTTGGGCTGCTGCCTTTACATTAATTCTTATTATTAACCAAAAAATTAAAGCGATTATAAATTTTAGCAAGCAATAACAGGAGCTTGTATGAATATCACCGCAAAAATATGTGCAATAACGGCCGCAATGATTATGGCTACTTTTTTTACCCCATTGAGCTTTAGCGAAGAGCAAACTGACTTTAAAAAAGTGGGCGAGGCGCGCATGGAATATTTATTTTGGGATGTTTACGATGCAACGTTATATACCCGCTCAGGGAGTTACAAACAGGGGGCGCACCCCGTTAAATTTACGCTCACCTATTTGCGAGACTTTGCAGCAAAAGACATTGTTAAAGCCACTAAAGAGCAATGGCAGCATTTAGGTAAAAGTGATTTATCAGCTAAGTATGCTGATAAATTGCTCGCTCTTTGGCCAGACATTAAAAAAGGCGAGTCGTTAAGCTTACAAACATCACCAAGCGGTCAGGCTACTTTTTACCATAATGATAAAAAGTTAGGTGAAATTAGTGACTCGCAATTTGCCAATCAGTTTTTAGCTATTTGGCTAAGCCCAAACACCTCAGAGCCAGCACTTAGAAAACAATTATTAGGGATTTAACATGCGCAATATAAATAAATTTAAACAGCTATGTATTTTAATGGCCGCATTATTTTTAGTGAGCTGCTCCGCGCCAAAAGTAGAGCACTACAATAGCAGCAACCCAGAATTTGATTTTAAAGCGTTTTTTAGTGGCGATTTGAAAGCATACGGCGTTGTGCAAGATTATAAAGGCGAACTCACACGTAAACTTGTTGTCACTATGAATGCGCGCTGGGAAGGGAACGAGGGCGTTATAGAGGAAGACTTTGTGTATGACGATGGTGAAACACAAAAGCGTATTTGGTATGTCACCCTTAATGACGATAATAGCTTAGTGGGACGTGCTGATGATGTGCTTGGCATTGCAACCGGTAAAAGCGCAGGCAGTGTGTTTCATTGGAACTACAATGTGGCCTTACCCTATGACGGCAGTACGCTTGAGGTAAATTTTGATGATTGGATGTACCTGGTTACACAATCGCGCTTGATAAACCGAACGTCTATTGTTAAGTTTGGTGTCGAGGTTGGGGAAGTGACCTTAGTTATCGAAAAAATATAGAGCAGTGTGTTATTTAAAGTGTGCCTTTTGTGTACTTAAATTAAGTTTTAGTTAACCCAACACGCTGTATTTTACCGAGAATTATTAAAATTTTACGCATTTTCGAAGTATTTAAGCAAAAAATGCAATTTGCTGTTGCTAACTCCTTAAAAATGCATAAAGATAGGTTTTGCGAAGGCAAAATAATAACGAATAGGAATCTAACGATGAATAAAGCTCAATTAGTTGAAAAAATCGCTACTGATGCAGAAATCTCTAAAGCTGCTGCTACACGTGCACTTGACGCGTTTACTGGCGCTGTAACTTCTTCTTTAAAAGAAGGTAATTCAGTTGCATTAGTAGGTTTTGGTACTTTCTCAGTTAAAGAACGTGCAGCACGTACTGGCCGTAACCCACAAACGGGTGCTGAGATCCAAATCGCAGCGGCAACTATCCCAAGCTTTAAAGCAGGTAAAGGTCTTAAAGACCAAGTAAACCCTTAATTGGCGCTTTACAGAATTTTTTAAAAAAGAGCTATTTAGCTCTTTTTTTTTGCCTGTATTAAAGTAGTGAGCTTACCTAAGTTAAGCTTATTCCCACATGCCTAATTAGGTATCAATGCAGAGCGTTGTAAGGCAAGGCTTAACATAAAAAATCCCTGCTAATTGCTTAGCAGGGATTTAATATAAAACGCTTAAGCTTTAATTAATTACGCTTTTAATGCTTTG
Organism: Pseudoalteromonas sp. S327; assembly: GCF_005886415.1. Taxonomy (NCBI): domain Bacteria; kingdom Pseudomonadati; phylum Pseudomonadota; class Gammaproteobacteria; order Alteromonadales; family Pseudoalteromonadaceae; genus Pseudoalteromonas; species Pseudoalteromonas sp. S327. Next base: position 103,647 of record NZ_PNDP01000016.1, read on the forward strand.
TCACCACGGCCGATCCCTACAGCACCAGAGCGCACCACTTCAATAATGTCGGTTTCATGGCGTAGGGTGTCTAAAAACGATTCTATTTTGTCTGTGCTGCTAACCAGTTGTAAGCTGTAGCTTTGGCGACCCATATCTAAAATAGCACCTTGGAACACGTCTACAACGCGTGTAACCGCTGCACGTGTGGTTTCGTCTTGGGCAAATACTTTAACAAGTAATAATTCACGTTCGATGTGACTCATTTCGGTCAAATCAATAATTTTAAGTACATCAACTAATTTATTAACTTGTTTAGTAATTTGCTCAACGATTCTATCATCACCCATAGTGGTAATAGTGATACGTGACAGTGACTCATCATCAGTGGTGCCCACTGTTAAGCTATCTATGTTGTAGGCGCGCTGTGAAAAAAGCCCAACAATGCGAGATAAGGCTCCCGGTTCGTTTTCTAATAAAATAGATAATATACGACGCATTATGCTTTTACTCCTTTACGTAACCACATCTCATCAATGCCACCTAGTTTAATTTGCATTGGATATACATGTTCTTTTTCATCAACGTTAATATCTAAAAATACTAAACGGTCGTTAATGCTCATGGCTTTATCTATAGCAGGTTGTAGCTCATCTAAAGTATCTACCTTTATGCCTACATGGCCATAGCTTTCAACAAGTTTTACAAAGTCAGGTAATGAGTCCATATATGAAGATGAATGGCGACCGCCGTAAATCATATCTTGCCATTGGCGTACCATGCCTAATGAGCGGTTATTTAGCGAAACCACTTTTACAGCCAAGTTGTACTGTAAGCATGTTGATAGCTCTTGAATATTCATTTGAATAGAGCCATCGCCGGTTACACACACTGACTCTTTATTAGGAAAGGCAAGCTTAACCCCCATCGCTGCTGGTAAGCCAAAGCCCATGGTGCCTAAGCCCCCTGAATTGATCCATTGGCGAGGGTTTTTAAATGGATAATATTGCGCTGCAAACATTTGGTGCTGACCCACATCAGAGCTTACATATGCGTCACCATTAGTGGCTTTATACACTGCTTCTATAACAGCTTGAGGCTTTATTTTGTCGCCATCGGTGTTGTAGCTTAGGCACTTTTGCTCGCGCCAGCTAATAATTTGTCGCCACCAATCCTCTTGTGCACTGCGATCAATTTGAATGCTACTTTTATCTATGCCGGTTTGCAGTTGCTCCATCACAGTGGCTAAACAGCCTACAACCGGAATATGTGCTTTAATCGTTTTAGAAATAGAGGTTGGGTCTACATCTACGTGAACGATGGTTGCATTAGGGCAAAACTTTTTAACATTATTGGTTACACGATCATCAAAACGCGCTCCCAGTGCTAAAATTACATCGGCATTTGCCATTGCTTTATTGGCTTCAAGCGTGCCGTGCATACCCAGCATACCCACGTAATTTGGGTGAATACCCGAAATACCGCCTAAGCCCATTAATGTATTAGTGATAGGTGCATTTAGCGATTCAACTAAGCGGGTTAATTGCTCAGAGGTGTTAGATAAAATAATACCGCCGCCTGAGTATATAACCAGTTTTTTAGCTTCTAAAATTGCGGTAACCGCTTTGCGAATTTGTTTAGAGTGGCCCTTTGTATTTGGGCTGTAGGTTCTAAGCTCTGTTGTTTTAGGGAAGTTGTACTCAAACTTAATAGCAGGGTTAAGCATATCTTTTGGTAGCTCAACAACAACGGGTCCTGGGCGGCCAGTACTTGCAATGTAAAACGCTTTTGCCAAAATAGCCGGAATTTCTTCAGCGCTTCTGCAGTTAAAACTATGTTTTACAACCGGGCGAGAACAGCCAACAATGTCGGTTTCTTGGAATGCATCGTCACCAATTAAGCTAGTAGGTACTTGCCCCGATAATACCACCATCGGAATTGAGTCCATATAAGCGGTAGCAATACCTGTAATACAGTTAGTTGCGCCAGGGCCTGAGGTAGCAAGTACAACACCAACTTCGCCAGTAGCTCGGGCATAACCGTCTGCCATATGGGTTGCGGCTTGTTCGTGACGCACTAAAATATGTTCAATGTCTTCTTGTTGAAAAAGTGCATCGTATAAATCTAAAACCGATCCACCTGGGTAGCCAAAAATATACTTAACCTTCAACTCTTTTAATGCCTGAACAACTAGTTCAGAACCATTATATTCTTGTTTGCTCATCCTCATTCCTCTGTGCGCTGTTTATGCATAAAAAAACCCCCGCGTAGTGCGAGGGTTTTTAAAAAGCAATTTCACTTTTTAATACATCCCCGCTGGGCTTATCACTAAGACCACTACGAGTACGATTAAAAGGTGAAGTTGTTTTTTCATAATTGTCACTTTATAAAAAGCAAAATGCTGCTTTAGATTAAAAATTCTATATGGGGTTATTTTTAAGGGTTTTACGTGCTTATGTCAACCTTGAAAGGGCTGTTTTGGATTGAAATTTCAAATTAATTTATTTTCATACTAAAAAGTTGCACGCTATTTGTAGTTATATAAAAAATATGAAGAAATTATGCTAATTTTACCGAGTAGCCATAATGGGTAAATAGGTGGTTTGAGCGCTGTGCTTAATGCATATATTAGGTATGATAGAGCAATAGTTTATCTGGGGAAGATACAGTGAAAAAAATAATATGGCTTGGCTTATTCCTTTGCAGCCTAAATCTTAACGCAGCAAATACCAGTGCGCATGACCCAGGTATTATTAACAAACAAAGAATAGAGTATTGGTTAAATAAACGCGCTGATACCCAACAAACCACTAACAAGCCAACGGTTGAAAGCTACTTAGCGAATACTGAACGGCTTAACCCTTTGCAGTTAAAACCTGTTTCTACTATGAAAGCCCGCTTAACCGCTAAGCAAGCCAATAAGCAGCTGCAATATGCAAGTGCGGCTAGCCCTAGCAACGCGCTAAATGAGGTTAAAGTACTGGCTATTTTAATTGATTTTCCTGATTTAAAGCACGATGACAATCAACTAGTTGATGATGATACCGACATGTATTACGAAAATTATACAAAGGAGCATTACCAACAATTGCTTTTTAATGAGGGTGGGTTTATTGGCCCTAATAATGAAATACTTAGCAGCGTATACGATTATTATTACGACGCATCAGGTGCTAGCTTAACTTTTAGCGGGCAAGTATATGGGTGGGTTAGGGCAGATAGTAATGCAAAAACCTATGGTGAGCGCGTAGGCAACACGCGCGATATAAATGTCCCCGCACTGATACAAGAAGCAGTCGAAAAAGCCACTGCACAATTTGATATTGATTTAACGCAATATGATTTAACAGATTTAGATGATATTGACGGCGATGGCATTATCAACGAGCCAAACGGCATTATCGACCATGTTATGGTTTTTCATTCCAGTATTGGTGAAGAATCCGGTGGAGGCTATTTAGGCGTTGATGCAATTTGGTCTCACCGCTACTACGTATTTGATGAAAACAGTGAACCTGTCAGTATTGCGGGTAGTAGCGTTAAGTTATCGGGTTATACGATAAATCCAATAGATGCCAGCATAGGTGTCGTTGCGCATGAATTTGGTCACGACTTAGGTTTAGCAGATGAGTACGATTTACAGTCAAATACCGTGGGTGAGCCTGTATCGTCTTGGTCAATAATGTCTACTGGTAGCTGGGCTGGTGGGCCTCGGGGCTCAAAGCCCGTTATGTTTAGTGCACAGGCGCTTGAGTATTTACAAAACAGATACCAAGGCAATTGGGTGAACCAGCTTAATTTAACCATGGAGGAAGTGAACAGCCAGCCTCAGCAGTCGCTAGTTTATACTAGCTCACTTTCTCAGCAGCAAAGCCAAATTAAAGTGACACTTGCGCAGCAGCTAGAAAAATTTAAAACCCCGGTTGAAGGTGATTTTCAATTTTACTCTGGTACAGGTAACAATCTAACACACACGCTCTCACAAACCGTGACCTTACCTGAGGCGGCTACACCACTGACACTTAGCTTTTTAGCTTACTACAGTATTGAGCGCGACTATGACCTTGTACAAGTAAAGGTAAATCAAACTCCTTTAGCTGGTAATTATACAATCGAGACAAATCCTTATTATGGCGATATAGGCCCGTATATAAGTGGTGATTCGTTTTTACATGCAGATGCGCAGCAACCAAATGGTTTTTTAATGCATGAGTTTGATTTAACACAATATGCAGGACAAACCATTACACTAAGTATTGAGTATATTACCGATACAAACACACAATATTATGGTTTTGTAGCCGATGATTTAAAAATAACATACAACAATACTGTGATTTGGCAAAATAACGCAGAGCAGCCAAGTACTAACTTAGCGTTAAATGGTTTTAGCCGCGTGAGCAGTTATATTTATGCTAAACCAGCCCACTACTATATACAGCTACGTGCGCACAGAGGTGTGGATGTCGGCTTACAAGCAGAGCAATATTCACCGGGAGTTTTATTATGGTATAGCGATAGTGCATTTGATAACAACAACACAACTGATCACCCTGGGGGTGGTTTTAATTTAGTGGTTGATGCGGATCAAAAGCCAATTTATCGCGGTACAAGTAGCACCACACTTGCAGATACACCTATACAAGTACGCGATGCTGCATTTAGTTTATATCAGCAAAGTGCAGGTTTAGGCGATCAAGACTTAGCTGCCATTAGTGAGTTTAATGATCATTTTGATTACAGCTTTACGCAGCAGGCTGAATCAGGTGTGGTGCTTACTCCCCCAGGGTTTAACTTTGAAATAGTCAGCCAACACCCTGGAAGTGAAACAGCAGAGCTCTTGCTTAGCTATGATGCGCTACAACAAATAACCACAACAGTAAACGAGGCAACCGTTAGCTTTAATGTACCCGGTTTAAAGTTAACCCCCACAGATACATTTTTATGGGACTTTGGTGATGGGCAATCGAGTACTGAGCTAAGTCCTACACATACCTATGCCGATTACGGCACCTACAGCGTTACCTTTTCGGCAATGGGTGAGACGACTACGCAAACACAAACTAAACAAATTAGTATCACAAAGCCGCTAGAAATTGAAAATTTAACGTATCAGTTAAACGGTGCGACTTTATCTGCTCAAGCAATCGTAACTGGCGGAGAAGCACCTTACAGCATGAGTTGGCTTATAGATGGTGAACCCGTATCGCAAACTGAAAACCTAGATTACCAATTTAGCTACTCTGGAGATTACACCCTCGCGTTAATAGTAACTGATACGCAAGGGATAAGTGTTAGCCAACAACATGCTTTGAGTGTTAACGCACCGCTGCAATTAAGTACACGCTATACTGCAAATAACTTAGCGGTACAATTTAATAGCTCACCATTAGGTGGATCTAGTAATTATACATATAGCTGGGATTATGGCGATAGCAGCCCACTAGGTACAACGCAAAACCCAAGTCATAATTACCAAGGTGCAGGTAGTTATTCAGTAAAACTTGTACTCACAGACAGTCAAACCAATGAAGTTATAAGTAGTGAGCTAACAGTCTCGGTACAAGAAGCGCAAAGTGAATCATCATCAAGTGGTGGGGCAATAGGTTATTTCATTGCGCTATTAGTGATAAGTGGGTTTTATCGGCGTACCAGCAATAAAGTTTAATGATTTTGTGAAGTAATACCAATCGACTTAAATGTCTAATAACTTAACACCAGTGGTATAAAAGGAGATGTTCACTGCATTAAAAATTCTATTTAAAATAAATAGCGTAGTTATGCCAAGTGATGTAATTAGCAAAGGTTAAAATACAAAAAAGCCAGCAATATGCTGGCTTTTTAGGCTTAAAACAAGATTAACCTTGTTAAATTATAAACGGTCGATTACTGATTGAGTGAAATCAGTTGTACCGTGGCTGCCGCCTAAGTCACGTGTTGTGCGATCGCCAGATTTAATTACATCAGCTACAGCGCTTCGAATACGCTCAGCCGTGTCGCCCATATCTAAGTGCTCAAGCATTTGGATAGACGCTAAAATTACTGAAGTAGGGTTTGCTAAGTTTTTGCCAGCAATATCTGGTGCACTACCGTGAACGGCTTCAAAAATAGCAGCATCTTCACCAATGTTTGCACCTGGTGCCATACCTAAACCGCCAACTAAACCAGCACAAAGATCAGATAAAATGTCGCCAAATAAGTTAGTTGTTACTACAACGTCAAACTCTTCTGGTGTCATAACTAGCTTCATACATGTTGCGTCAACAATCATTTCAGTTGATTCAATTTGCGGGTAACGCTCAGCAACTTCACGTGCAACTTTTAAAAATAAGCCAGAGGTAGATTTTAAGATATTTGCTTTGTGTACTGCGGTTACTTTTTTACGGCCTTCACGTACTGCTAACTCGTAGGCAAAAGTGATGATTTTCTCAGCGCCTTCGCGAGTAATTACAGATTTAGCTTCTGCTTCGTTACCGTCTTCGCTTACTACTTGGCCTAAACCTGAGTACATACCTTGGGTATTTTCACGAATAGTAATGATATCGATATCATCGTAACGTGCTTTAGTACCAACAAAAGATTTAACAGGGCGTACGTTTGCGTATAAACCAAACTGCTTACGTAATGTTACGTTAATAGACGTAAAACCTTCACCTACCGGCGTCGTTAGTGGACCTTTAAGAGTGATTTTGTTTTTAGCGATTGTATCAATTGTTTCTTGAGGAAGTAGCTCGCCAGTTTTTTCTAGTGCAGCAAGGCCTGCATCAACAAATTCATAATCAAAATCGCAACCTGCGGCTTTTAATATTTCAAGTGCTGAGTCGATAATGCTCGGACCGATGCCGTCGCCTTTGATCACTGTGATGGTTTGTTTGGCCATTGACTTTTCCTTTAAAAGAATAAAAAACGCACATAAATTATTACTAATAATAGTAACTGCTTGTTAGGTCATTTATGTGACGTATGTGGATATATTTTGAGGGCGCATTTATACCAACTTATCGCCCATTTTGCCAGTTTATACTATAAATACAGGGTATAACCTGTGCTTATAGTCAGCATAAGTGACTTAAATGCTGTTATATAGCGATAAGCCTTGCAGTTGCGCAAAAAAATCATCCTCAGATTTAAAGCCTTGTGCTTTTAGCTGCGCATTTAAAGTTTGTTTTTGCCAAGGCGTTAAAGGCAGAGCGGGTTTAAAAATAGTTTGCGCCACGACCTTTAAACTAATCCATAATTTGTGCTGCTCGTTTAGCTCTTTTTTAGGTTGTTGTTCAGCATCGAGTAGGGGCTTGGTCCATGGATTATCACTCAGTAGTTGTGTTAATTCTGTATTTAAATGTTCATTATTAATCGTTTCCACCCCAAAAAAGGCTGCTAATGGGGCACTATAGGTTTGGTTAGGCACGCTACTTATGGTTACTTTTGCACAGAGCTGTGCACTGCAATGGGTTAATAAATAATGCACGTAACCATAGAGGGGCAAGGCTATATGTTCAAATTGCTGTTTTGGGTTATTACTTACTATTAAAGCTAAAATATTAATAAAGCTATTAAGTTTATTCAGTACGATGTGTTTGTGTGGATGATGTGATGTATCCACTAATTGCTCAAATATAACCCGCTGAATAATCGCCGGTGCATTATCGTAGCCGACCATCGACAAGCTATGGCGTAAGTCTTTGGCGGCTTGGTGCTGATTGTTATAGGGCCTGACTGCTTGGCAGAGCTTCTGTGTTATTTCACTAAAAGGGGCCAGTAACTTATCTAAGCCTTTAAAACCATATTCATGCGCTACTTTTATATGACTCACTAACGCTATTAATTCGGCCTTTGAGCTTATCTGCGCCGGGGCCTTACGTACCAGGTGCTCATTGTTCCAGGCTAAAAATAATACCCGTTTATCAGTACATAGCCATTGCAGTGGTTGATCTTTAAGTGAGGTTTTAACCTTGTACCACGCCAGTTTTTTCTCATTATTGGCATTAATAAGTATATGCTTATTAGCCTCATCACTTGCTAAATAAACCATTGCTTGGTCGCTGTAAACAATTTTACTGCCTGGCAGGTGTGGGCCTATATGCGCTATTAAATCCTTAATTAACCTTTGCGCAAATGGGTTAGCTGTTTTGACATACAATTCACCCAAAGCTTTGTAAAAATTTAATGGGTTCTTTTTCGATGTATAGGTGATGTTCATCGCGATAATATTACTTAATGCACACAAGGTTATGGCATTGTCATATAGCATTATGTCGCTAGTACTTAGTAACGCTTGCTTATACTTATTTAGTTTAGCCAACATACGCACGCTATTTTGAGTAGGGTGCTGTGCACTGAGCAACACTTTTGCTGCTAGCTGATGGCGAAAACGCCATATTTTTTTATCGCTGAGTGTAAGCATTTGCTGCTGCGCAATTTTATTATGCTGCGCTACAACGCAGCAATGCTCTACCAATGCAACACCAATATAAAGCTCGGTTAGTTCGTCATCAAATTGCTGGCTAGCGCACAGTGCTGTGCTAATAACACATTGGTTAATAACGAGGTTTGTAGCAAAGTCGTAGTGGCTGGTGTACAAGCTTAAACGCGCTTGTAAAGCGTGCGGGTGTTGCTGATACAAAACGCGATAATGCTGGGCTGTTTGTACAACAAGCGGATAAAGATGTTGCCACTGCGTTTTGTCACTATAAATTGTTAGTATTTGATGTGTGTTGTGTAGTAACCGCACTAACTGTTTTGAAATAGGCTCATCCATTGGCCATCACCTGATCTTTTCCTGATAAGTTGTATAGGCGCTGGGGCCCCATAAAAATAACTCACCATTTTTAAATAATAAGCCGGTGCATTCATCCATCGTGGTTATGCCATCTGAAGTTTGGTGCTGAGTACGGTAAAAAACAATCTGCCATACTTGGTCTTTATTACGTTTGGCATAGGTTAAATCGGGGCTTCCTAAATAATCGAGTACACTGTTTAAGGTAACCGCCTCATCAATTGACAGCTTTCTTATGTAGCGCTCGTTAAAGGCCTCACGGTCTTGCCAAATCATTGCTTGCGGGTCATCTTTATAAAAGGTGATCACTAAAGTCGCAATGAGTGCATACAAGCCTAACCCTAATATTAAGTATCTTATAAACTTTTTAATCATTTTTAACTCACACTCGCAACAATAAAGTGAGTATATGTTGTACGCTTAAACAGTGCTATCAACATGCGACTAATGCAACCTTAACTGCTTTAAACTAAAACCTAGCTGTATATCTGTTCGCAAAGTGACTAATTGTTTAGAAATAACATACATGTCTTTTTGCTCAACTAGCTTTTTTTGAATACTGCTTGATAGGGCATCATCTTCTATGGCGCTATCTATGCTTTCGTAGGTATTTACAATAAGCTGAGCCGATTTAGTCCCTATGCCTTTAACGCCGGGTACATCGTTAGTTTTATCACCCGCTAAGGCCCAAAAATCAATAAGTTTACTTTGCTCAATACCAAAACGCTGCTCAATGCTGTCGCAATCTAGGTAGGTCTTTTTAAAATAATCGTACACACAAATATAGTCGTTCAAAAAAGGTAAAAAACCCTTATCGGTAGAAACAATGGTACTGTTTATCTTATTTTTTGCAGCTTTGTCGGCTAAGGTGGCTATGATATCGTCGGCTTCATCGTTGAGCGGTTCAAATACAACGATGCCCGTTTGCTCTATAGCTTCTTTAAAGTTGTGCAGCGCATTTTTAAGCGTGTCGGGCATGGGGGCCCTAGAATGTTTATATTGCTTATAAAAGTGGTAGCGCCAGCTTTTGTCGCCATCAAAAACAGCTATAGCGTGAGTGGCATTTGTTGACTGTAAAAGCTTTTTGCAAGCATGTGCTACGCGCGCGCAACTGGCCTTTAGCATCTGCTCTTCACTATGGTGTGTTTGGTTAGCGTCAACTGCGTAAATGCGCCTAATTAAATTAAGCGCATCAATTAAAAGTAAATGGGGTTTCAAATAGTCAAACTCATGCTTTTATTTCATAACAAGGGATATACTTACTACCGGGTAACTTCATACGACCTTGGTCTACAAATGCTTGTAATAGTTTATCCATATCTTTCATTAAATCAGGCTCACCACTTAACACATAAGGTCCATGTGCTTTTATAGCGCGTAGGCCTTCATCTTTAACATTGCCAGCAACAATCCCCGAAAACGCTCTACGTAGATTAGCCGCTAATTGCTGCTTGGGCTGTTCTAGGTGCAAATCTAAACTTGCCATGTTTTCGTGCGTAGGTGCAAAAGGTTGCTGAAAATCGTTATCGATTTTAAGTGTCCAGTTAAAGTAGTAGGCATCGCCTTGGCTTTTACGGTAATTACGTACATTTGCCATAGCTGATTTTAATTTTTGCCCTACTAGCGCTGGATCATCAATGATTACTTCAAACTTATCAAGGGCTTCTTTGCCTAATGTTAGCTCTACAAACTTACATAACTCGCTAAAGTATGCTTCGCTTTCTTTAGGGCCGGTTAAAATAACAGGCAAACACTGTTTTTCGTTATCTGGATGCAGCAAAATACCTAATAAATAAAGTAATTCTTCTGCAGTACCTGCACCACCTGGGAATATAATAATTGCATGCGCCGTTCTAATAAATGCTTCAAGGCGCTTTTCAATGTCGGGTAAAATCACCAGCTCATTTACAATAGGGTTTGGCGGCTCTGCGGCAATTATACTAGGCTCGGTTAAACCAAGATAACGGTTTTCGCTAATACGTTGTTTAGCATGGCCAATAGTGGCACCTTTCATCGGGCCTTTCATTGCCCCTGGGCCGCAGCCAGTACATATATTTAAACCACGTAAGCCAAGCTCGTAACCTACTTGTTTTGTGTATTTATATTCTATTTCGTTAATTGAATGTCCACCCCAACACACAACCATATTTGGTTCGCTGTTAACGCGCAGCGCCCCGGCGTTTCTAAGCATATCAAATACCATGTGGGTAATGGCTTTTTGTTCTTTAAGATCTTTTTCGTACTTTTGGCAAATAAATAAAATATCGCGGATCACCGAAAAAATATGCTCGTGAATACCGGTAATTATTTCGCCATCAACAAAGGCGGTTTCGGGAGGGTTTTCTAACTCAATTTTAATGCCGCGCTCGCGACTGACTAAACGAATATCAAAGTCTTGGTATTTGTCGTAAATTTCATTACTTGCGTCTGTGTGGCTGCCTACATTAAGGACGGCTAAGGCACAGTTTCTAAAAAGTCGATAACGTTCACTGGCTGAAGATTGCTCTAATAAATCAACTTCCAATTGTGACAGTAAATCTAAAACCCCAGTCGGGTTTAACTGTATTAACATCGGCATTCTCCTTGCTGCTTAAAATGTAAAAACTGCATGTCATCTACTTTAGCACTCAAACTAATTGAGAATTATGACATTATTTACTCATACAAAGGCGATCCCGACCCGTTTTCTTTGCTTCATAAAGGGCGTCATCTGCTCTGTCGAATGCTTTGAGCGGTGTATCGCCTTTTTTAAATTGTGTAGCGCCTAACGAAATGGTGATTTCTATTTCTTTTTCTCTAAATTTAAAAGGAATATTTTTAATCACTTTTCTAAGTTTTTCAAGCGGCTGCGCTGCGTTTAACAACGAAAGCCCAGGCATAAGTAGTACAAATTCTTCTCCGCCGTAGCGGGCTATAAAATCAGACTGCCTTACTGATTTTTGCAGCGCCTTTGCAATAACTTGTAAGGTTATATCGCCTGCAGTATGACCAAATCTATCATTAATTGACTTAAAGTGATCCACATCAATAACCACTAGGGTAACATCCGAGGCTTGGACATTAAATAAGTGAAGCTCGTGATTGTAACGTTCATCAAAAGCCGCTCTATTAGGAAGTTTTGTAAGGCTGTCGAGTAAACTTTTAAAGCGTTGCTCGTTTAGGCGTTTTTTATATTTGGTTAGTTTGCCTTCTAAGCTGCCAATTCGCTCGTTAATTTCATCAAAGCTGGCAATCAGCGTTTCGCGGTCTTTTCTTTCTAGCTGCTCTTTAGCAATAAAGTCTTGGCTGAGTGATTTTAGCTCGTTATCAACTAATTCTTTTAAAGAGGAAATAGACGTAGCAGATTGGGTTTGCTCGTTTAAATGCTTTATTTTTCCTTCAATACGTTTATTTAGTGTATCGAACTCTTCACCCATTGATTTAGAGTGCTGGCTGGTAGATACAATTGATGAGTGCAACTCTTCTAATGTTTGGTTAAGCGAGACTAAAAAGCTTTGTGCCGATTGGCGCTCTTTACTGATATTTTTGACCACGACGCTTATTATATTTAAAGCAGCTTGCAGCAGGGCTTCTAAATTATCGTTTTCGGTAATTGTATTTTTTATTTGTTTAATTTGTTCAGTCGATTCATCCTCTAACACCAGCTCATTTGCAAGCTCTAACAGCTTTTTAGCCATACGAGGAGAAGCATTGGTACTTGTTTCATCCGTGATTGAAAGCTTGCTATGCAAAGCATGGTGATAAAAGTTAATAAGCTGATTTAATATCGGGATGTAGTCGTGCGTAGACTGTACATTATTAATTTCGTGGTCGAGTAAATGTCTTAAGGTGCGGCGGGTATCATCTGGTAAGCCTTTGGTTTTTTGTAAAAGCTTACCGGCTGTTTGTACGCTCGAAAACAGCTCTCGCTGATGGGCTGTTTGTAACGCCTCTTGGTTTTGCAGTAACAATAAAATGTCATCTATTAAAGGGGATAATATTTCAAACCCAACACCTTTATTTAGCGAACTTCTAAATTTGGCGAGTTTATTATCAAGCTCAATATCAAGCCCTTTACAGCTTAAAGACAATTTTGCAGTTAGATTTGATAAAGTATCAACTTGGAGCTTACGCGCATTTTCAATGGCTACCCTTGCTTCAATTGCTTGCTTTAACTTTTTATCTACAGCGTTAGAGTTTTCAGACACCTAAGCATACCGCCATTGTATTAATTACATTACCTTCAGTTTACAACAAAATCATATTAAGTGTAGTTATCTAATTAAAAACTTAGCATTTTTACTTAGACCTTGCATGTAAACTGAGCTATTAGGTTGTTTGTCGTTTTTAATTCACTTTTAATTTATGCCTTGTTAGGCTTATTTCAAATAATAAGTAACCTTGAGTCATTATGAAAAAGCGTTTAGTCCTGTCAATGTTAGCGGCCTGTTGTGCAGCCCCTGCGTTAGCCGATGTAAATTATTCTTTAAGTATTACACAGCCACAACATCATTTAGGTAATGTAAGTGTAGAGTTTCCAAAGTCGGCGCAATCGCATATCGATGTTAAATTGCCTGCATGGCGTACTGGTCGCTACGAAATATTAAACTTAGCCAATGGGGTACGTTACTTTGCGGCCACAGACGACAATGGCAATGCATTAAAATGGGAAAAAATTAATCACAGCACATGGCGAGTGCATTTAGCTGAGCCAACACACGTGAATATTGATTACCAAGTATATGCAAACGAGTTAGGTAAACGTGCACGCCACATAGATGATAGCCATGCCTTTATTGATGCGTCTGGCTTTTTTATGTTTAGTGAATCGTTTCGCCAAGAACCAGTTACCGTAGATTTAAAGGTGCCAAAAGCGTGGCGCTCTGTATCAGGTATGGAAAATGCGAGTAATAAACACAGTTTTAAAGCCGCAGACTACGATGTACTGGTAGACTCACCAATAGAGACAGGAATTAACAAACTTCATAAATTTGAAGTAGATGGCCGCCAATACGAGTTAGTTATATGGGGCGAAGGCAACTACGATGAGCAACTAATGCTTACTGATTTAAAAAAATTAGTCACCACAGGTAATGTTATTTGGAATAGCTACCCGTATGAGCGTTATGTATTTATGGTGCATGCTACATCGGGTGCTGGCGGGGCAACTGAGCATTTAAACTCAACCATTATACAGCGCCCACGGAATCGTTTTGGTAGCCGCGAAGACTACTTAGGCTTTATAAGTACCGCCGCGCATGAATTTATTCATACTTGGAATGTAAAAGCTTACCGCCCTAAAGGGCTGGCGCCTTATGATTACACCAACATGAACTACTCAAATTTATTATGGATTTCGGAAGGTTCTACTAGCTACTTTGAAGATCATCTATTAGTGCGCTCAGGCATAGAAACCACCGATGAGTTTTTTAAAGTGATGAGTAAAACGATTAATCGCCACTTACAAACACCGGGTCGAGAAGTACAAAGTGCCAGCGAAACAAGCTTTGATAAATGGATAAACCAAGGCGGCGACCACGCGCGTAATTACAGCACCAATATATATTTAGAAGGCTCATTGCTTTCTATGTTGTTAGATATACATTTATTAGAAACAACCCAGGCAAAAGTTAATTACCGCCAAGTACACAATGCTTTATACAACAAGCACACGTTACCACAAGGGTTTACTGAGCAAGATGTACTGGCAATATTAAAAGAGCTAACAGGTGAAGACTACACAACGTGGTGGCACGATAACGTGAGCACCCCAGCTAATATCGATTTTGATGCTTTATTAGGTAAAGTTGGCTTAAAGCTTACTCGCCCTGAGAGCGCTAAGCCATTAGCAAGCATTGATGCCACTGCAAAAAATAGCGGTGAGTTATTAACGCTTAGCCACGTTCGCAGAGGCGGAGCAGCATGGCAGGCGGGCCTCACAACAGACGATAAAATTGTGGCGGTTAACAAGCAGCATGTAGGAAAAGATTTAAAATCGAGCTTAGAAGTATTTAAAGCGGGTGAAAAAGTCACTATCGATTTTATTCGTCGCGATGCACTTCAATCGACAACCCTCATTTTATCGCAAGATTATGATAAACCTAAAAAGGTGGTTGCTGATAAAAATGCAACTTTATCTCAACGCGCTTTATTTAAAGCATGGGTGGGGGTAGAGCACCCGATTAATGTGCAAGCTGATTAATCATAATAGCGTTTAAAAAAAGGAGCTTTGGCTCCTTTTTTTATATCTTATGCAAAGGTATATCACTTAAAAACCAACCTAAAAGTGCTAATTTTAAGAGTACGTCCTATTATTGTGTTAATAACGACTCTAGGTTGCGTATAAATGAAGTCATTAAAAACCACTCAAATCCTCTCACATCAATTTGTGCTTAACGATCCGCTGCATCAGTTATTTGATGCGATACACAGTATTTCTGTGCAAGGATACGATGAGCAGCGCCGCGTTATTTATTGGAATAAAGGCAGTGAACTGCTTTATGGCTATACAAAGGAATACGCAACCGGAAAAAAACTAGAAGATTTAATTATCCCACCTCCAATGCAAGATGCGGTTATAGATGCTCATCGTGAGTGGCTCATAAACGATATCGAAATACCCGCGGCTGAGCTTACATTACAGCATCAAAATGGCAGCAATGTTACTGTGTTTTCAAGCCATGTTATGTTTACAAATCAGCATGGGGTAAAACAGATGTACTGCATAGACATAGACTTGAGCGATGTAAAACAAGCACAAGCGCAAGCTATGGATAAACAGCAGATGCTCGAAAAAGTATTTGAAGCCATTCCTGATTTGTACTTTTTACTCAAACCGGATGGCACCATAGTTGATTACCATGCAAATGATTTGAGCAACTTACATTTACAGCCTGAGCAATTTTTAAATAAATCGATGTTTAGCGTATTGCCCTATACTGTAGCCAAAATGTTTAAAGACAATATTCAAGAGCTGTTAATTCACAAAGGTAATGTATGCTTTGAATACGAACTTTTAGTACCCAAAGGCGTGTTGTATTTCGAAGCGCGAGTGAGTTATTTACATCATTCAGACCAAGTAATGGTGATAATTCGCGACATAACAGAGCAGCATGAGTCAAACAAACTTATACGTAAACAAGCCTATTACGATAGCTTAACGCTACTCCCTAATCGTTTTAATTCTTTAAAACGACTTACTCAGCTAATTAACACTGCGAGCGAAAAAAACACTTTAGCCGCTGTTATTTTTATCGACTTAGATGACTTTAAAAAAGTAAACGACACACTCGGGCATGAAATTGGCGATTCATTACTTATCAGCGCCGCTAATAAATTGAGCCAAATAGTTAATGAAAACGCGACCGTAGGCAGGTTGGGGGGCGATGAATTCATTATTTTACAACCAGAGCTACACAGTAAAAAACAGCTAGACGAGATTGTTACACGCTTACTTAAAAGCTTTAGAACCCCCTTTGAAATAGATGGTCGCGAATTGTTATTAACGTTAAGTATTGGCGTGGCTTTGTACCCTGATAATGGGGTAACAGCCTCTGATTTATTACGCCATGCAGACACAGCAATGTACCAAGCAAAAGCGCTTGGCAGAAACACCTACGCCTGCTTTACCAGCGAAATGAATACCGCCATAAAAAGGCGGTTAGCAATAGAAGAGCAGATGCATGTTGCTCTTGAAAAAAATGAATTTGAATTGTATTTCCAACCTAAATGCGATGCTAAAACACTTAAAATAATTGGGGCTGAGGCGCTATTACGCTGGAACAATAGTGTGCTTGGTAAGGTTATGCCCGATGAGTTTATTCCGTTAGCAGAGCAAACAGGTTTAATTATTCCAATTGGAAAGTTTGTTATTGAGCAGGCATTAGCATTTTTAACGCAGTGGCAGGCAAGCTCTCAACAAAACTACAGCATGGCAATTAATTTATCACCAAGCCAATTTAGAGATTCAGAGCTGCTAAGTTTTATAGCAAGCACGTTAGAAAAAACCGGAGTAAGTTCTAAAAATGTCGAGCTTGAAATAACTGAAGGTGTGTTAATGAGCGTACAAACCAATATTACAGAGTCATTGTATGCACTTAATAAGCTCGGTATTAAACTATCCATGGATGACTTTGGCACAGGCTACTCATCGCTTAGCTATTTAAGGCAATATCCGTTTGAGGTATTAAAAATAGATCGCAGCTTTATTTGTGGTATTACCGAAAACCAAGAAGACTACAGCTTAGTTAAAGCCACAATTGCAATGTCGCATAGCTTAGGCTTAAGTGTGGTAGCTGAAGGCGTAGAAACATCAGCACAACAAAAATTACTAGCCGAGCTAAATTGCGATTTGATTCAAGGTTACTATTTTAGTAAACCGCTGCCTGCGGTACAGTTACTTGATTTTAAAGCGTTATAAGTACATTTATTATAAGTGTTAACCTAGACCCATTGAGCTTTAAATAGCGTAAATTGAGGCGCCCACCGCATTTAGTATTTAAACCCTTTAGCCAAATAACGCTACGCATTAATATGATAGGCTTTACTGCTACTGCTTTGGTATTTAGATAAAACAAAACCTACGTAGTTAAATAAAACACCCACTAGATTGAGTAAAACTCATCCCGCAAACTTTAATACCCCTGACACTCATAATTCATTAATTTAATTCATGTGCATTTTATAAGCTAATGATGCTAGGTTTAATCATCACAATATTGAAGGAAATAATTATGAAACTAGAGTCATTAGCACTGCACCATGGTTACGAGTCTGAAGAAACCACTAAATCAGCAGCAGTGCCTATTTATAATACCTCATCTTACACGTTTGATAATACGCAGCATGGCGCTGATTTATTCGACTTAAAAGTACCAGGCAATATTTATACTCGTATTATGAACCCAACCAATGCGGTGCTTGAACAGCGTATTGCTGCAATGGAAGGGGGCATTGGTGCGCTAGCGGTAGCCTCAGGCATGGCAGCTATTACCTATGCTATTCAATGCTTGTGTGAAGTAGGCACTAATATTGTGAGCACCAGCCAAGTATATGGCGGTACATATAACTTATTTGCCCATACGTTACCGCGCCAAGGTATTGAAGCTCGCATGATTAAAGCTGATGATTTTAGCGCCTTTGAAGACGCGATTGATGATAATACCCGCGCAGTATTTTGTGAGTCCATTGGTAACCCGGCAGGTAATATTGTCGATATTGAGCGTTTAGCTAACATTGCTCATAGTAAAGGGGTGCCACTTATTGTTGATAATACCGTTGCGACCCCGTATTTATGCCGCCCATTTGAGTTAGGTGCCGATATAGTGGTTCATTCACTGACAAAGTATATAAACGGACACGGTACAGCTATTGGCGGTATGATTGTTGATTCAGGTAAATTTGATTGGAAAGCCAATGCCACACGCTTTGCAATGATGAATGAGCCCGATCCGTCTTATCACAATGTGGTCTATACCGATGCCTTTGCAGAAGCAGCCTTTATTGGTCGTTGTAGAGTAGTGCCACTTAGAAATACCGGTGCAGCACTTGCGCCCAAAAACGCATCTGACATTTTAATTGGCCTAGAAACCTTAGGTTTACGAATGGATCGTCACTGCGAAAACGCGCAGCAACTGGCTGAATACTTAGAAAATCACCCTAAAGTACTTTGGGTTAACTACGCTGGTTTAACATCAAGCCCACATAATGCAATGAGCCAAAAAATCACCAGTGGTAAAGCCTCAGGCATTTTAAGCTTTGGTATCGCGGGCGGCCTTGAAGCAGGCACGCGCTTTATTGATGCGCTTAATATGATCCTGCGTTTAGTTAATATTGGCGATGCTAAATCGCTGGCTTGTCACCCAGCGTCAACCACGCACCGCCAATTAAATGATGAAGAGCTTGCAAACGCAGGTGTGAGCCGTGATTTAATTCGCCTATCAGTCGGTATTGAAAACATTGCCGATATTATTGCCGATGTAAGCCAAGCGCTCGATAAAGCATAGTTATAAAATTAAGAACCTTGCGTGAGTAAAGAAGGTGCTTTTGTAGCGCCTTTTTTATTAGGTTTAATTTGCTTGGTTTGTTTTATAAATGCATTTGTATAAAGTTTATTTAAAACGCCGCTGTGTAATTGTTGAAACTTACGTATAAAAAAAGCTTTTTTAACCTTGGTTTTAGTAGCGCAGCTTGCAATATCGCTCTGTATGTCTGTATTTTGCGAAACAGGGTATGGCATAAGCGAAAAACCATTTACGTGGGTTTCCCAAATATGCTGTAAGTCGCAATCTACAGGGCGGCCAAATTGAACTGTGGCTTTAAGTAATTGCTTAGCCCCTTCATAGCTTATTGCCGTAGCACAACAGCCGGTCATTAGCTTTTTATGTATGACTAATTGCTGGTGGTTATTTAGGTTTTGCTGATAGGCAATAGGGCGAGTGCGGTTTTCATAAGCGGCGAGTTTAATAAGCTGCCAGGGCTGCTGTAGCTGCTCAATATTTTTTATCGCATTATGAATGCTCTCATCAATATAAAAGTCATCCTCGAGCACAATCGCGTAATCTAGTTTTTCATCAACTATCTTTTGCCATGCTTTACGGTGGCTTAAATAGCAGCCAATTTGGCCATTGCTTAGCGGATAGTGATACTGCTGTTTATTCAATTGCGGGCTGTAATGTAGGAACTTTTGTTGTGTACTTAATTGTGCGCCATCTACGGCATCAATTCGTTCAAATGACAAGTTAACACGTGCCAGTTGCGTTTGAGTATTTGCGAGTCGCTGCGCGGAGCGCGCTAAGTTTATTACAAATAATGCTGCCATGATGTTCACCCCCTACCGTTTTTAGCAATACTAAAGGGGGGCTGTTACACGCAAGTGGCAAATTTATGGCTTTTTTAAGTCAGCTCGCGGCTGCGCTAAAATGGCGTTTTTTTCTTCTTGGCTGAGGATGATCCAATCAAATATTTCTTCATTAGTTCGCCCGCAGCCAGTGCAATAACCGCTGCGGCGCTCACATATGCCTAAACAGTCTGTTTTTAACTTAGTGTTTGAGTGTGTGGGTTTTTGCATTTAATTTCCTAGCGGTGGAGCAATTTCAAAACGGGTAATATAGCGCGTTCTGCTTTGAGAGGTAAATAAGGTGATAACTGGGTGAGCTTCATCCAAAACAAAGTTACTACTGATTGAAGTTGCTGACTCTTTCGTATTTTCGTACCAGCCTTGTGACGCTACACATTGACGTATTTTATCCACTGTTTGTATATGTAGATTTGTGGCATGGGCTTGTTTGTTTTCACTCGTGCATTGATAACTAAACTGCTTATTATGTTGAGTAATGGTGCAGGTATTGCCTATAAAATGGGTATTAGCATGCCACTGGTTTATAAAATCATTCCCCACTTTATTTGCTTTTACTGCATTAAAGCCATTAGCGTGCGCATTAAGTAATGTGTTTAGTGGGCTACACGTGTTTTGCGTTTTTACTATTTTGGGCGCAGGGGCTTTTTGGCTTACACAACCTGTTAATACCAATAAGGATAAGGCTGTGATAATTGATTTATTCATAAGCAACGCTAAAAGAATTAGATAAGCTGCACCATACGCAACCTATGTAAAAAAATAAATACCATAACGTAAAAAGGCCCATAAAATATGGGCCTGTAAATGCGCTAAAACAAAGCAGCTGTATTATTTATGGCGACCTTGTAGGCATTTTACAACGTCTTCAAGGGCTAAGCCTTGGCGTTGTAGCAATACAGTAAGGTGATAAATTAAATCAGCCGATTCGTTAGTAAGTTCATCGTTATCGTGTTTCATTGCAGCAAGCGCTACTTCTACGCCTTCTTCACCTACTTTTTGACAGCTACGGCTTAAGTCTTTAGCAAACAATGAAGCGGTGTAGCTTTTTGCTGGGTCGTCGTTTTTACGCTCAACAATCACATCTTCTAATTGCGCTAAAAAGCTTAGGCTAGGTTTTGCGTCATCACCAAAGCAGCTTTGTGTGCCTAAGTGACATGTTGGGCCTTCTGGATTAGCCAGTACTAAAATTGAGTCGTAGTCACAATCGGTATGCACCGATACTACGTTTAAGTAGTTTTCTGATGACTCACCTTTGGTCCATAAACGTGACTTCGAACGCGAGTAAAAGGTTACTTTGTTACTTTCAAGCGTCGCCTTTAGTGCTTCGCTGTTCATAAAGCCTTGCATTAAAATAACACCAGAGCGAGCATCTTGAACAATCGCAGGGATCATTTCGCTTTTAGCAAAATCTACTTGAGTTTGGTTTTGTTGTGTTACTTGCATAGTCTTGCTGCCACTTGGTTATCAGTTAAAAATTGTTTTAATTCGCCAATGTTAATCACATTTTTGTGAAAAACGCTTGCTGCTAATGCGCCATCGACTTCGCTTTGTTTAAATACATCAACAAAGTCTTGCATACTGCCTGCACCGCCTGATGCGATTAAAGGAATATTACATAATGCGCGCATTTTACTTAACTGCTCATTGTCGTAACCGTTACGTACGCCATCTTGGTTCATACAGTTTAAAACAATTTCGCCTGCGCCTAAGTCTTGTACGCGTTTAACCCATTCTTCGGTTTTGTAACGTGTACGGCTTGATGCATTAGGATCGCCGGTTAATTGATACACTAAGTATTCGCCGGTCACTTCATCGTAAAAGCTATCAATACCTACAACAACACATTGCTTACCAAATTCATCATGCAGCTCTTTTATAAGCTCAGGGCGGGCAATAGCAGGGCTGTTAATACTTATTTTATCAGCGCCACGCTCTAGTACACGTGCTGCATCGGCTACCGATTTAATACCGCCAGCCACACAAAATGGAATATCGATGTGGCGGGCAATGCTCTCTACCCAATTTACATCAAGTAGGCGTTTTTCAACACTTGCGCTGATTTCATAAAAAACCAGTTCATCGGCGCCGGCATCGCTGTATGCTTTTGCCATTGTTAAAATATCGCCCACTATTTCGTGGCCTTTAAATTTAACGCCTTTTACTACTTGGCCGTCTTTTACATCTAAACACGGGATTATGCGTTTTGATAACATGCCAACGCCTCCTCAACACTAAATGCGCCATCAAGTAGTGACTTACCTAAAATAACGCCTCCTACGCCCAGCTCTTTAAGCTTTTTAATGTCATCAAGTGAGCTTACGCCACCCGAAGCTTGCACTTTAATGCTGCTGTTATGGCGACTTAAATCTTCATAAAGCTCAAACGATGGGCCGGTCATGGTGCCATCTTTACTGATGTCCGTACATAAAAAGTCAATAACGCCCAAGCTTACATAAAAATCTACAAGCTCAAGTAAAGCAAACTCAGATTCACTTAACCAACCGTGCGTAGCAGGTGCCCAGCCAGTGGCTGTTTTATTTACATCAAGGGCAATAACAAAGTGCTCGGCGCCAAATTGTTCAATCCAGGCTTTTACTTGCTCGCGTTTTTCTACCGCCATAGAACCAATAACAACTTGGTTAGCACCGGCTTTTAGCCAATCGCTTACATCTTGCTCTGAGCGAATACCGCCGCCCACTTGATACGGTACGTTAAGCGCTTTAGTTGCAGCTTGAATATGTTGCCACTGTTTTTTACTTGGATCGCGTGCGCCTTCTAAATCTACAAGGTGCAATTTACCTGCGCCGCTGTCGGCGTATTCTTTTAAACGTGCGCCAAGCTCAAAAGGGTAAAACTGAGCGGTGTCGTACTTACCTTGGTATAAACGAACAATTTGATTTTGTAATACGTCTAATGCTGGAATAATCACAAATAATCTCTTTATTGTTGGTTAATGGGCCGTTTATAACTGCCAATCAACAAAATTTTGTAATAAACGTGTGCCTACTTTTGCACTGCGCTCTGGGTGAAATTGCATGCCAGCGTAGTTGTCTTTTGCAACTATGGCTGAAAAGGTTTGGCCGTATTCGCCGCTTACAAGTGTTGCATCGTTCACGGTGTGCGCAAAGCTATGTACAAAGTACACTTGCTCGTCTTGTGTTAAGCCTTTGGTGAGTGCATGCTCTTTATTTACGCTTAAGTTATTCCAACCCATATGCGGCGATGTTAAATTGCCAACATCAAGGGCTTTTACTTGGCCTGGTATTTTACCTAAGCATTGTACGTTACCTTCTTCGGTGCTTTCGCACAGTAACTGCATACCTAAGCAAATTCCCATAAGTGGGCGCTGGTATTCGTTTATAGCTTGTTGCCAGCCATTATCTACAAGGCGTTTCATGGCAACAGATGCATGTCCAACGCCTGGTAATATTGCACGCTCAAAACCAGCTAATTGCTCTGGTGAGGTAATGACTGTTGGCGTTTGACCTAAACGTTCAAAGGCAAAACGAACTGAATTTATATTGGCACACCCGGTATTAATTATGGCAATCATAAACATCCCTTAGAGCTGGCTGTTTGTTGGGTCGTGTCTTGTGCTACTGCCATACGAAGGGCACGTGAAAACGCTTTAAATAAGCCTTCTACTTGGTGATGACAGTTACCGTCGCTCACCGATAAAATAAGGCTAATAGCGGCATTATCGCTTAAGCTTTTGAAAAAGTGCTCAACCATTTGTACGTCTAAATCGCCGGCTTTTTCGCGGCTAAAGTTAGCGTTTAATACAAATGAAGCGCGGCCCGATAAATCAATTTGTGCTTCAGCTTTACACTCATCCATAGGTAGCGCAAAACCATAGCGCGCTATTTGCGATTTAGTACCCAGCGCTTGTTTAAGCGCAACACCTAGGGCAATACCAATGTCTTCAACAAGGTGGTGCTCGTCTATGTGTAAATCGCCTTTCGCTTTAATATTTAGACCAATGTTGGCGTGGGTGCGAATTTGATCAAGCATATGATCAAAAAAGCCAAGGCCTGTTTCAATGCTACCGTTTTTAGTTTGATCTAGGTTTATGGCTACATCAATTTGGGTTTCTTTGGTGTTACGCGTAACACGGCCTTCGCGATTGGCAGTTGTAAGCTTTGTAACAATGGCAGGCCAGCTGCCATCATACAAAATGCCTTCACAACATAAGTTTTGAGCAAGGCCAATATCGGTTTGACGATCGCCAATCACGTATGAGCGAGCTAAATCAACCTTGCCTGAGCGCATAAGTTCAGTTAATAAACCTGTTTTAGGTTTACGGCAATCACAGTTTTGCTCGTCAAAGTGTGGACAAATTAATACTTCGTCAAAGCTAATGCCTTGGCTTTGCAGTATGTCCATCATTTTATCTTGTGCTATATCAAAGTCAGCAGTCGGGAAGCTGTCTGTGCCTAAGCCATCTTGGTTAGATACCATTACTAAGCGGTACC
Organism: Pseudoalteromonas sp. S327; assembly: GCF_005886415.1. Lineage (NCBI taxonomy): Bacteria > Pseudomonadati > Pseudomonadota > Gammaproteobacteria > Alteromonadales > Pseudoalteromonadaceae > Pseudoalteromonas > Pseudoalteromonas sp. S327. Next base: position 127,711 of record NZ_PNDP01000016.1, read on the forward strand.
CTGCGGCTTGTAACTGTAATAAAGCCGGGATAACACCAGGTAAAAACGCTAATTTTTCTAGGCTGTCTACCTGTTTGTCGGTGATTGGCTCTTCAATTATGGTGCCGTCACGGTCAATAAATAAATAGGGGTTACTCATGATACTTCTTGTCCTGATAAAAGAGGTGAGGTTGCTGGCTTATCAAGGCCATCTAACCAAATTTTTACTTGCTCAAGTTCTTGCTCATTACCAATGGAGATACGTAGCCAATCGTCTTCACCGTATAGGGTAAACGCGCGCATCACTAAACCTTGTTCAAGTGCTACTTTAAAGTAGTTTTTGTCGGCTAATTTTAAGGTAACAAAGTTACCTTCACCAGTGAGAATTTTTAATGCAGCTGGGGATGCGTTTAACCACTGTACAAGTTTAGCTTTTAAACTATTTAAAATAGTCACTTGTCGGCGCATTGATGTTATTGCATCAGGCGCTATGGCTTGTGCTGCAATACTTGCTACCACACCCGATACCGGATACGGCGCAATCACTTTACGAATAGGTGCAAGTACACTTTCTTGTGCAAGTGTAAAGCCGGTTCTTAGCCCTGCAAGCGCAAACGCTTTAGATAAAGTGCGCAGTACCACTACATTACTATATTCGTTAATCAGCGCTGTAGCACTTTGCTTAGGGCAAAACTCAATGTAGGCTTCATCAACAATAACTAAAGCTTTACCGGCAAGTGCTGTTGCAATTGCTTTTACTTTTTCAAGGGGGGTTATGCTACCGGTTGGGTTATTTGGATTACAAATAAACACCAATTTTGAGCTGCCCACTGCCTCAACTATTTCATCAACACTGCCATCAAGTAATAACGCTTGGGTTAAGCCATTGATTGCAACGTTGTGCGTATCAGCGGTTACCTTGTACATACCGTAGGTTGGCAAAAATAACGCGATACTGTCTTTTGCAGGTTCGCAGTAGGTACGTACTAAAAGCTCAATGCCTTCATCGGCGCCACGCGTCATTAATACGTTTTCGCTTTCAAGCTCTGCATACGCAGCATAGCGGTCAATAACCAGTTGCGGTTGTGGATCTGGGTAGCGATTTAAATCTTCAATACTCAGTTCAATATTTTTAGCGTACGGGCTTTCATTGGCATTTAACCACGTTGACCCTGTTAGCTTTTCACTTTTAGCAGAGCTATAGGCAGCAAGAGCTGCAATATTTTGTGGTAATAAGCTAGTCGCTTGTGCGCTCTCATTGCTCATTTTTAATTGCCTCTAAACGAATTGAAACCGCATTTGCGTGTGCATCAAGGCCTTCTGCATCTGCTAGTGGCAAAATAGCTTTTGACAGCTGTGTTAGGCCACTTTTACTTATAGTTTGTACTGTGTAAGTGCGGAAAAAATCAAGCAAGTTTAAGCTTGAATAGGTTGCACTGTAACCGTAGGTAGGTAACACGTGGTTAGTACCCGATGCGTAATCGCCCGCTGATTCTGGCGTGTAGTCGCCAACAAATACCGAGCCTGCATTTTTTACTTTATCTAAGTAAGGTGTTGAATCTGCTAATTGCAAAATTAAGTGCTCAGGGCCATATTGCGCTGATACGTCAAATGCTTGCTCAACAGAGTCGACTAAAATAAGTGATGAATTAGCCAGAGCTTGCTCGGCTGTCTCTTTGCGGCTTAAGTTAGCAAGCTGGCGTGTAAGTGCCCGCTGCGTTTGCTCAATGATACTTTCGCTGTTACATAATAAAATAACTTGCGAGTCTGCGCCGTGCTCAGCTTGCGAGAGTAAATCTGCCGCTATAAATTCTGGGTTTGCACGCTCATCTGCAATAACTAGTACTTCAGAGGGGCCTGCTGGCATATCGATTGCCATTCCAGGGATCGTTTGCGCAACAAGCTGTTTGGCCATCGTTACAAAGCTATTACCTGGGCCAAAAATTTTGTTCACTTTAGGCACTGATTCAGTGCCGTAGGCCATTGCGGCAATTGCACCTGCGCCACCACTTTCAATTAAAGTTGTAATGCCACATAACTTAGCTGCATATAATATCGCAGGGTTAATGCTTTCATCACCTTGTACAGGGGTTGCAAGTACGACGGTTTTAGCACCACTTAATTGTGCAAGTACACCTTGCATAATAACCGATGATGGCAGTGGAGCACTGCCACCTGGTACATAAATACCCACAGCTTCGATGGCCTGATATTTCAGTTCACATTCAACGCCAGGTTGGGTTGATAACTTAATATCTTTAGGCAATTGCGCTTCGTGAAAACGTTTAACGTTTGCATAAGCGGTGTCAATTGCGTATTTAAGCTCTGCGCTTAGTGCTTGCTCTGATGCGTTTATTTCATCAAGCGGTACACGTAAACGAGGGTTAGCTCTATTATCAAACTTTTTAGCCATATCAAGTAAGGATTTATCACCTTGCTCTTTCACATCGCTCATAATTGTTTGGCATATAGCTTCAACCTTTGCGCTGGCAGAAACCGCAGGGCGCATTAGCGCCGCTGCTTGTACTTGTGAAGATTCCTCATTCCAACGAAGCATGGTACTTACTCCATCATTTTTTCAATTGGCATTACTAAAATAGAGTTAGCGCCTAGGGCTTTAAGCTGCTCCATTGTTTCCCAAAATAATGTTTCGCTGCTTACCATGTGTAGCGCTACGTACTCTTCGTTACCAGCAAGTGCAAGTAGAGTAGGTTGGCCAGAGCCTGGTAAAATTTCGCAAATTTCATCAAGTTTAGTTTTTGGCGCGTGTAGCATAATGTATTTGCTTTCTTTAGCTTGTTTAACACCACGAAGGCGCGGCATAAGCTTATTGATTAGTGCTAGTTTGTCTTCATCTTGCAGGTCTTTATTTTGAATTAAACACGCGTTTGATTCTAAAATTGTATCACCTTGAATCAAGCCGTTCGCTTCAAGCGTTGCACCGGTAGAAACTAAATCACAAATTGCATCTGAAAGACCGGCACGTGGGGCTACTTCTACTGAGCCTGTAAGCATTACAGTGCTTGCATTAATGCCTTCGCGCTTTAACCACTGCGTTAAAATTTCTGGGTAGGTTGTTGCAATACGTTTGCCTTCAAACCAGCTTTTATCACGTGGGCCAAGCTCTTGTGGCCATGCAAGTGCAAGGCGGCAGTAACCAAAGTCTAGTTTTGCTAGTTTGCTAACTTCGCTTGGTACACCTTGGCGTTCGCGTTCGGCTTGTACTTCTACTAGTACGTTTTCGCCAACAATACCTAAATCACAAACACCGTCCATTACTAAGCCCGGAATATCGTCATCGCGCACACGAAGTACGTCAATTGGCATATTGGTTGAGTGTGCAATTAAGCGTTGCTCACGTAGGTTTAATTTAACACCTAGTTGCTTTAGTAAATCTTGACAATCTTTAGACAGGCGACCGCCTTTTTGGATGGCGATACGTAGACGATTTGTGTTACTCATTATTCATTTTCCTTTAATTTAAAAACTAAAAACCCCGAGGGGAACCTCAGGGCGAAAATGAATCAATGTGTTTTGAATCGCCAGAGGTTCCTTTTAGGAATAACCTCTCAGCGAAAGACCTGACAGGTTATTCCGGTGAATGGTGGTGATGATGTACTGTTGTCAGGTTTAAGCGCATTTTTGTATCCTATTTTGCTTACCGCTATTTAGTGAGCGTTAAGCTTTAATCTGTTTCAATAAATTTCGCATTCATAAAAACATAAACCGCCTAGCTAAGGCAAGTTTTTTTTTACCAAATTAAAGCATATCTTATAACTGCCGATAATATTGAGAGCTAATCAGTATTTTTAGTTGTTTTAATGTTTAAATTGTAGGCAAATTGGGCTTTGTTGGTCAATTTATCTAATTTTTAATAAACAGGTTAAGGAGGGGAGTATGGATATAATGATCCCTTTTTTAGGGAAAATTTCGCGGTTAGAGCTTGAGCCAAAAAGTACATTTCATATTGCAGGTGTGCAAAATATGCCGCAAGCGCAAAAAATTAAGCTTGAAAATGAAAAAAAGCAGACGCTCAACAAAAAAAGATTAGCGCAGGCGCAGGGCAAAAAAAGTGCAAGTGCAGCTAATGAAAAAGCGATTACCGTAGATGACGAAGGGAATAAACATTTAGATACGTGGGCATGATCTAAACCCTTAATAGTAAAAAGCCACGTACAACTTTTTACTATTAAGGGCGTGTTGTTCTTTACGCTTTATATATTTGTTAGTGCTTTTTAGCTTTAATAATGTAAAAGCTAAATATAACAGCTACGGTAAGTTGCGCTATAAAGCCTTGCCACGTAGATTTTAAACCCAGTAGTGCAATATCGAAGTTTATCGGCATTACACTAATCGCGACTAAATCAGCCTCTTGTAATGCAATGACAGCTTTACCCATTAATACAAAGGCAAGTGCAAATAATAGGTAAGTTGTATACGCAAAAAACTTAGCAATAGGTAATTTAATCGAATATTTAACTAACACCCATGCAATAAGCGCTAATAAAACCACACCCAATGCAAAGCCCATCGCAACCGATGAATACTGTGCTTGCGAGCTTTGCGTTAATAACGACTGATAAAATAATACCGTCTCGAACACTTCACGATATACCGCTATAAACGAGAGGCCCGTGAGCCCCCATAGTGTGCCAGACTCTAATCGCGTATTAATATTTTGCTGAATATATGCCTGCCACTGCTGAGCACTGGTTTTACTGTGCATCCATACCCCAACATATAGCAAAATAATAGCTGCAAATAGGGCGCCTATACCTTCCATTACTTCACGGCTGGCACCACTTATTTGTATTAATGTTTGCGCTGCTGCCCATGTTAAGCCACCTGCTATGAGGGCCATTACCCAGCCAATATGAACGTATTTAAGCGCATCCTGGCGTTTGGTTTTTATAAGTACGGTCATTAGCGCTATAACAACTAATAGTGCCTCTAGGCCTTCGCGCAGCAAAATAACTAAACTGGCTGATAGCAAGGCGCCATCACTAAGTGTGGTGTCATTAAGTAGGTTGTTTGCTTTTGTTAATTGTGCAAGTACAGCATTAACTTGCGCACTGACAAGCTCGGTGTTTTTTTCATTTTTGAATGTGTTACGTAAGTTCATCAATTGTACTTCAATGCTTTTACGCAAGCTTTCATCGTATGCATTTAAGTTATTTTCTATCAGCTCAAAACCATCTAAATAGGCACTGATAGCCAGTTCGCTGGCTTTTGCATATTCACCATTAGCATGTGCATTTTGCGCTGCAATAAGTTGCGAGCGTGCAACGCTAAGTGGCTGAGCTTTGTTTTTAAATAAGTGTTCTGGATTACCGCGCAGCCACTTAATAAATTGAACTTGGGCAGGGGATTGATTTTGTGAAAGCTGCGCAGGGTTAAGATTAATGATGTCTGAAGTGCTGATTGTCTGGTTATTGTGTTGCGGCTTAGTTATATCTTGAAAAGCTAAACTTCCTACATAAAAGGCGAGTGACCAACGTTGTTGCTCATTAAATTGGCTAAAAGCAACCATTGGCGTATCGTCTATGCCATTGGATACAGCTTCATATAATCCCATAATTGTGCGATTTGTGGCTCGCTCTTTATCCGTAAAGTTGGTGGGCTGTGGTGTTAAACCTTTAGCAAGTGGGCCATCACCTTGTCCATTTATGCCATGGCACATAGAGCAATTTTCTGCAAAAAGTGCTTTTGTTTGTTTTAGGGGTAATAAAGATGTAGGCAAAGAAAGCTGTGGCATAAATTCAAGCAAAGACTCCCTAAGCTTTGAGCTGGCAGCACGAACACTTTGTACGCTTTGTTTATTTATAATGGCGTTATGTAAGGCGCCAGCTTGTATTTTTATATGACTGTATTGATTATTAGCACTGCTTAACTGTGTGGCTAGCGTGCTTATTAAATTTGCAAACTCAGACATTTCTTGAAATTCGTCTTTACTGACTACCTCGCCTTTTTGCACCGCGCCAACGTAATCAACCCCTACGTACTCTGCAAGTTGTGATATTTGTTTAATCTTAGCTTGCTCAGCAGGCGTTGAGGCAAAAGCAGAAAAACATAAAAAAGTGAGTAAGAACAAAGGAAAGAGAAAAACGTGGCGACGTGTAATGCCATAAAATAACGAAAAAACACTGGTATACTTACTGGACATAATTAGCCCTATAAAAAACATTTAAAATTAAAACTATTTTTATTACGCTTAAAATAAATAAAACCGTGCTAAAAATAATCCCCCATAAATAACTAACCCGCAGTGAATAGACTGCGGGTTTAATAAAGAAAACTTAGTGACTTTGCTCGGCAGATTTAATACTACTTTGAATGAGAGGAGAGATAGTTAAACCTTGCACAATAATAGAAAATATAACCACAACATAGGTCACAATAACGATTAAATCATGCAGATCACTGCCTGATATAAATACTTGATCCCGAGGAATAGCTGCAGCCATAGCTAATGCTAAACCGCCACGTAAACCACCCCATGTTAAAATTTTAACGCTGTGTTTGTCGTAGTTTTTAAAGCGCTTAAATATTACAAATGGCGCACCAACACTAATAAAACGTGCTAATAAAATAGCAGGGATCATAACAAGGCCTAAGCCAATTTCACCCATTGTTACTGGCATAGTGACAATCAGCATACCAATAATCAAAAACAACAAAGCGTTTAAAAAGCTGTCGGTGGCGTGCCAAAAGTCTTTAATATAGCGCGTGTTTTCAGGCCCTGTGCGCTCGGTTGCTTTTGCGCGAGTAATATTACCTAAAATAATACCACTGGTTACCATGGCAAGCGCACCAGATATTTCCCATACATTGGCAGCGGCAAAGCCCGCAGTTGGAATGGTTAAGGTTATTAATAGGCGTATATTTACATCTTTACAGTTAATAATTAAAAAGTGACCCACAAGGGCCATTGCTAAACCAAACACGATTCCACCTATGGCATCAACAAAAAACAGCTCTGCAATGTCGGCTGGGTTGGCATCGGTGCCAAAAAATGCAACAGAAAACAGCGTAGTAAAAATTACCAAACCAATACCATCGTTAAATAAAGACTCGCCTTCTACCTGTACCGAAATACCTTCAGGGGCGCGTAATTGTTTAATAATTGCCAGTACAGCAATTGGATCGGTTGGGCTTATTAAGGCGCCAAAAAGTAAACAATAAATAAAAGGGACGGGCCAGCCAAGAGCGGCAAAAATATAAAAACTTAAATAGCCAATTAAAAAAGTAGAGACTACGGTAGAGAACAAAACTAAAGCGGTTATTTCCCATCGTTGTTTACGCAGTGCCAACAGGTTAATTTCTAAAGCACCTGCAAATAACAAAAATCCAAGCATGCCTTTTAAAAGCAATTCATTAAAATTAATACTGGCTACAACTTGCGTCATTTCCAATGCAGTTGTATCGCCTAATAACTTAACTGAAATAATTAATAACAACGATATAACAACCGAGCCCGTTGTTATAGCAATCGTTGTTTGCATTTTAAGAACATACTGGTTTGCATAAGCAATAAAAATTGCGATAGCAGAGAGAAAACAAATGAGATACCAAGCATTCATTGGCTAACCTTAAATTTATTTTAGAGAACAAAAAAGAGCGAATTAAACGAGCCGTATATTACTCTTGTGACTAGGCTGTGTCACAGTATTTATGGGGCTTTTAGCACTTTTTTTATGTCTTTAGGAGACATATAGTTAATGCAAATTTACTGGTGTTATTGCTTGTAATGAAGAGATTAATACAAAGTTGCCTAGGCAACGTAGTGGCTAATTAATGCCGTTAATTGAATAAAGTAAACGCGGCTATTTTGCGGGTGTAATAGTGTAATTTAGTGTAAATATATGTATACAATTTGTATCTGTTTAAGGTTTCACTGATTTTGTGTGTTTTTTAACCTACTGTAATTTCTGTTGTTCTTACGTTTCCTAATACTTTACTTGTAAATTAAATGTTTAATTTTCATAACTCAAATTTGTAACATAAGCTTGATCCTTAATCGGGTACAAGTAGTTCCGGTTAATACAAATCCACTACAAACTAAATATTTTGACGGAGCGTAAACGTGAATTTATCAAAAATCACATTAGCAACTTTTGCTGCTTTAACCTTGGTTCAAGCAACAGATGCAGTAGCTGCGAACAAGAAATACCTAAATCAACAAACGGCTTTAAATAACATGATGCAATCAAATTCTGCATCCATTTTATCTACTAGCCCTAAAGACTTGATTGGGTTAAGTGTAAGGAACGAGTTAGTTGTATTAAAAGAGTTTATAAGTAATAACGGTGAAGTAACTCGCCGATATCAGCAAACATATCAAGGTTTACCAGTAATTGGTGACACTTTAAGCCTTTCATTTAAAAATGGCATGCTTAAAAAAGCCCATGGGGCTGCGGTGTACGATATTGAAGGCGATATAAACGATGTAAGCGCTAAATTATCTGTAAAACAAGCCATGCTTCAAAGCCAAAATGTAGGCATAGCTGCAAAAACTAAAGGTTTAAAAAAACACAATGAGAAATCAAGGTTAGCGATTTGGGTTGATCAACAAAGTAAGGCGCATTTGGTGTATGAAGTATCGTATGTAACCTACGGCAAATCGCCATCACGCCCTTATCAAATAATCGATGCTAATACCGGTGAGGTTTTGCTCAGCTACGATAACTTACAACATGCTGATGCTACGGGACCAGGGGGGAATCTCAAAACAGGTAAATACATTTACGGTACTGACTTTAGCAACCTAGATGTGTCTCAATCTGGTAACACCTGTGTTATGGATAATGCCAATGTAAGAACTATAAATCTCAATGGCGGCACAAGTGGCTCTGCTGCCCATTCATTTACTTGCCCAGAGAATACAGTAAAAGAGATAAATGGGGCTTATTCGCCGCTTAACGATGCTCATTATTTTGGTAACGTTATTTTTAATATGTATAACGACTGGGTGGGATCGCCACCGCTAAGTTTTCAGTTAAAAATGCGCGTACATTATTCAAGTAATTATGAAAATGCATTTTGGGATGGCAGTGCAATGACCTTTGGCGACGGGCAAAGCACTTTTTACCCACTCGTAAGCCTTGATGTATCGGCGCATGAGGTAAGCCATGGCTTTACCGAACAGAATTCTGGCTTAATTTACAGCGGTAAGTCTGGTGGCTTAAATGAAGCTTTTTCAGATATGGCTGGTGAAGCGGCTGAGTATTACATGAAAGGCACTAACGATTGGTTAGTCGGACAAGATATTTTTAAAGGCAATGGCGCGCTTCGCTATATGAATAACCCATCACAGGATGGACGCTCTATAGATAATCAAGGTAGTTATACCTCAGGCATGGATGTGCACTATAGCTCGGGTGTATTTAACAAAGCATTTTATAACCTTGCTACTACATCCGGCTGGGATACTAAAAAAGCATTTGTAGTCATGGCACGTGCGAATCAGCTTTATTGGAGTGCGAGTACAAATTGGGATTTGGCCGGTAACGGCGTTATGGACGCTGCGTGTGACTTAAATTACAACCCAAGCGATGTACAAGCTGCTTTGGCGGCAGTGGGAGTTAGTTCAAACCTAAGTGCAGGGAGCGATTGCTCAAGCACACCTGTGCCTACGGATGAGGCGTTAACAAATAAAGTGGCACGTACGGGGATCAGCGGCTCTGCAAAAGCGCAGATGTTTTTTACACTCGATGTACCAGCGGGGGCAACAGATCTTGAGTTTAATACCGCTGGTGGCTCGGGCGATGCAGATTTATATGTAATGTTTGGAAGTAAACCCACACTGAATACGTATGACTGTAAAAGTACCACCTCTTCAAGCACCGAAAATTGCAGTATTTCGAACGTCCAAGCAGGCACCTACTATGTAATGGTAGAAGCATGGAATGCTATAGCTGATGTATCGCTTACTGGGAGTTTTAACAATTCAACAGGAGGCGTCACACCGATTAACAGAACCGAGTCTAATATTAGTGTTTCAACTAATAGCTGGGCTCGATTTACTCAAGACTTAGGAGCGGGCTATAGTAATTTAACCGTTACTATTTCTGGTGGAAGTGGCGATGCCGATCTTTATGTAAATTATGGTTCAGCGTCGAGTACGTCAACTTATTTGTGTAGACCTTATAAAAATGGCAACAGTGAAACGTGTTCGTTTGATAACCCACAATCAGGTACATGGTACCTAGATTTAAGAGGGTACAGTAATGCAAGCGCAGTAACACTGAGTGTGTCTGCTAATTAAACATTGATACCAGGGGCCTAGTGCCCCTTTTTAATTTTATGGATACCAGTATTGCCAATTATAAGGAATACCAATGAAACCTTTTAAACTACTAAGTGCACTGAGCTTATTTACTACAATGGGCGTTGTAGCTCAAAGTGAAACAAACAAAGTGTGGGTAAGCATAGATTCAACTGCAGCGGCACATTATGAGTATACCCAGCATGGATTAGTGCAAAGATTGCCCTATGCACAGCGCTCAACAAGTGCGCTTGAAAATATAGACTTGGTGAATATACCTGCTGATCAGGTAAATAATCTAAGCGAATTTATGCACCACAATTATAATCGGTGCGGTGGGTTTGTGGCACATGATTCATGGCAAGAGGCGAGCAGTTACGCAACACAATTAGCCGCGGCGCATACTATACAAAATACATTAGCATTTAGTTATTCTATTGATAACGAACAAACAGTACAAAATTTAATGTCATCAATTAGCACCGTTAACCTCGATAGCACTGTTAACTCTTTAACCAGTTTTAATAATCGTTATTACACCTCACAAGCTGGGATAGATGCTGCAAATTGGTTAAACACATATTGGCAACAAATAGCGCAAAGTCGCAGTGATATTAGCATTGCAACTTACCCGCATAATTGGGCGCAATCGTCGGTTATAGTGACAATTGAAGGCAATGAAAAAGCAGATGAAATTGTTATTATTGGCGGCCACCTTGATTCGATAAATCAGTCAAACCCAAGTAATGGACGTTCACCCGGTGCTGATGATAACGCCTCAGGCATTGCTGTGCTATCAGAGGCGCTGCGCGCTATTGTACAAACTAATTACAAACCACAGCGTACGATTCAAATTATGGCGTTTGCAGCGGAAGAAGTTGGCCTTAGAGGTTCAAGTGATATTGCGAGCAGCTACCAATCGCAGGGTAAAAATGTAGTGGGCATGGTGCAGTTTGATATGACAGGCAATAATGGCAGCCTTGAAGATATAGTCATGATGACTGATTACTCTAACAATGCACAAAATCAGTTTTTAGCAGCGCTTTTAGATACCTACTTACCGCAATTAAATTATGGATTTGATCAGTGTGGTTATGGTTGTTCTGATCATGCGTCATGGTATCAGCAAGGGTTTGCAGCCTCTATGCCTTTTGAATCAAAAATGGGCGATATAAACCCGCTTATTCACACCCAAAGCGATAACCAATTTGATGCTCAACATGCCAGTAAATTCGCAAAGTTGGCAGTAAGTTATGTTGCCGAAATGGCAAAAAATGCCGGCGATACTTTGCCTCCTACTAATAACCAATTAACCAATGGGCAAACACTTAGTGGGATCACAGGGGTTGCAAAAGAGCAGTTTATTTACACATTAGCTGTGCCACAAAGTGCGAGCAATTTAAATTTTATTACGACTGGGGGCACAGGCGATGCAGACTTATATGTACGCTACAATCAAGCACCTACGCTGAACGATTATGATTGTAAAAGCACTACCTCAAGTAGTAATGAACGTTGCGATATTAATCCCTCTAGTGAAGGAGTTTACTATGTGATGGTACACGCATGGAATGCGATAGAAAATGTATCCCTAACCGGAAGTTACAATGAAGGGGGGAGTATTGAGCCTATCAATCGGAGCATAACAAACATTAGTGTTTCTGCTGGGAGCTGGCAACGCTTTAGCCAAAGTTTAAATACGCAGTACGCATCATTAGATATAACAATGTCTGGTGGCAGTGGCGATGCTGATTTATATGTAAACTTTGGCACTCCTTCTAGTGATTCTGAGTACTTGTGCAGGCCATATAAAAATGGCAATAGCGAAACCTGTTCGTTTTCTGCGCCACAAACAGGTAATTGGTATATCGATTTAAAAGGGTATAGCAATGCCAGCAATGTCACGTTATCTATAAATGCACAATAACGTGTAAAGGGGTGTGAGCCCCTTTGCAAAATTCTAATTTCAATTGGCTTGCCCTTATAGCCAGGCTTACGTAAAATCTCGCTATTATTTTTTGTAAAGTGACTGGTATTATCAAACAGCTGTTTAGTGCAACCGGGCCGTTAGCGTTATCTTTAGATGGATACACGCCTCGCCAACCTCAAATTGATATGGCCGTTGCCGTTAACGATGCATTAAAAAATAGCACGCAGTTAGTGGTTGAAGCGGGCACTGGTACAGGTAAAACGTTTGCCTATTTAGCGCCTGCCCTTAAATCTAAAGGTAAAACAATTATCTCTACAGGCTCTAAGGCCTTGCAAGAGCAGTTATACCACCGCGATTTACCTCAGCTAGTAAAAGCACTTAATGCATCTAAAAAAACCGCATTATTAAAAGGGCGCGCTAATTATCTGTGTACTTATAGGCTAAACCAACATGTAGCCCATGTACCAACAGACGATCCTGATGTAATGCATCAACTTGCTATGGTTGCAAAATTTGCCAGTGAAACACACTCGGGTGATTTAGCTGACTGTATTGGTATTGAAGAAGACGCCAAGGTACTGCCCTATGTTAATTCGACAGCCGATAATTGTTTAGGCAAAGAGTGTCCAGACTTTCAATCATGTTATATACGCAAAGCGCGTTTGAATGCAGCCGAAGCGGATGTAGTGGTTATAAACCATCATTTATTTTTTGCTGATATGGCAGTAAAAGACTCCGGTTTTGCCGAACTTATGCCCACTGCCGACGCTTATATTTTTGACGAAGCACACCAGCTTAGCGAAATTGCCAGTGACTACTTTGGTGAAAGTATTAGCACTAAAAAGCTGGTGGATTTAATTAACGATTTACGCGCTATTTACCGTGCAGAAATTCCCGATATGCTGCAACTTGGCAAAAGCCTTAATAAGCTAGAAACCAGTGTGGCTGATTTACGTTTACAGTTTGGTGTAGATGGTAGCCGAGGTGATTGGCGCGAAAAGCTCAGTGATAAATTAATTTGCGCGGCGCTGCATCGGGTAATTAGCGATTTAGACTTTGTTTATCAGGTATTAAAACTGTGCCTAGAGCGCAGTGATAAAATAGAGCATCCGTTTGAGCGCACTTTAGCGTTTAAAGGTCAGTTAGAGCGTGTTTTTGATACCGCACAAACGGGCTTTAGCTATTGGTACGAAACCACGCGGCGCTATTTAACGGTTAATATTACGCCACTTAATGTCTCCGCTAAATTTGCTCAAATGATGAAAGACACCGGCGCAGGGTTTGTATTTACCTCAGCCACGTTATCGGTTGATAATAAGCTCGATCACTTTAATGCAAGCTTAGGTATTACTCCTGCGCAAAGTATGATGGTTGATAGCCCCTTTGATTATCCTAATCAGGCGCTTTTATGCTTACCACGATATTTGCCTGAATCGCACGCAGAGAACATGCCTCATGCAATTATAAAATTAACCCTAGAGCTGATTAAATCGGCTAAAGGGCGTTGCTTTGTGCTGTTTACAAGTTACCGAATGATGCATTTGGTGGCTGAGGGGTTAACCACACAAATGGACTACCCAGTTTATATGCAAGGGCAAATGTCTAAGCGTATAATACTGGAAAAATTTACGCGCCATGGTAATGCGGTATTGTTAGGTACTGCCTCGTTCTGGGAAGGGGTTGATGTACGTGGTAGCACGCTAAGCTGTGTTATTATCGACAAGTTACCTTTTGCAGCACCGGATGACCCATTACTGCAAGCCAAAATGCAAGATTGCCAAATGCAAGGCAAAGACCCGTTTGCTCATATACAGTTACCGCAAGCTGTTATTGCGCTCAAGCAGGGCGTGGGGCGTTTAATACGAGATAACAAAGATAAAGGCGTGCTGGTTATTTGCGACAACCGATTAGTAACGCGCCAATATGGCCAAGTATTTTTAAAAAGCTTACCGCCGATGCGCCGCACGCGAAGCTTAGAAGATGCAAACACATTTTTAAAACACATTAACTAGAGTACTAAAATGATTAAAAGTAATATTCTTGCCCTAGACGCCTCAACCGAAGCGTTATCTATAGTTTTACACTTTGAGGGGCAAACATTTCATCATTTTGAAGAATGCCCACAGCAACATAGTCAAAAAATACTCCCTTTAGTTGATGAGCTTCTTAATAAAGCACAGTGTAAATTAAAAGACTTAGACGTTATTGGCTTTGGCCAAGGGCCAGGTAGCTTTACCGGTGTACGCATTAGTGTTGCTATTGCACAAGGGTTAGCTTATTCAGCCAATTTACCATTAGTGGGCGTATCAACCTTGGCAATTATGGCCCAGCAAGCGTACGAACAAACGCAGGCACCAGTAGTGTATTCAGCTATAGATGCGCGCATGGGAGAAATTTATTTTGCCCAATACCGAGTAAATAACGCACGCATGGAGTTAGTAAATGAAGAGTGTGTTATAAAACCTGATTTATTAAGCAAAGAGCACATAAGCAGTGAAGAGTTACACGCGATTGCCGTTGGCACGGGATTTAAAAGTTACCCTGATGCACTTAAAAACGTTAGCAATATAACCATAAATACAGTCATTACTTTGCCAGATGCTCGCTATATGCTTAGCCATGTAGACACGGCCTTTTTAAAGGGCGAGGTTGTTAAAGCAAGTGATGCGCAACCTAAATATGTGCGCGATACAGTAACATGGAAAAAACTACCGGGTCGCGAATAAGCACAAGAGTTGCAAATTGGGTGTTTTTAAATCATAATTTTTAATATGTTTATTGTTGGAAGTTATCTATGACTTTGCCAATTGGCGCTGGTTTTTTTACTGGGGATATTCCTGCAAAGGTTACCTCTACAAAAATTATACCCTCTAAACCACAAGGTTTAGCGGATGATAGCGCCACTCAAAAAATAAACACAGATTATGTAAAAACTAGTAAAGCGGGTGTAGAGCTTGCTAATCAATACTTTAGTCAAAGCACTAGTAACGCAAAGTACAGCCAAACTATTTATGACCAACCAAGCCCAACGGTGAGTAAAGCAATTTCAACATATACTGAATTTGCAAATTTAGAGCGTCGCGCCGAAGTACAAGATTTAATAGGCGTCGATATATACGCTTAGCCCCAGTAACAGTAAAAAATAAAAAGCCCGAACACAGGTTCGGGCTTTTTGCGTAAGCTTATGGCTACTGTTTAATAAAGCCAATTAGTTTATCGGCAATATCTGTATTATTTTGAGCACCGTTAAAGTTTTCACTGCCTTTACCGTAGGCAAATACTTGTACATCTACAGCGGTGTGTCCGCCTGTTGTCCAACCAGTAAAGCTGGCGTCACTAATAATACTTTTAATGGCTAAATTAAGCGCTGTTTCGCCCATTTTTTTCGCTTGTTCAAGTTTTACTTTATTAGCCGGTGTATATTCAATACCTGTGTTGGCGCGCCAAATAGGCTCTAGGTCATCAGCAGCGAGTAATTGCTTTGTCAGCTCAACGGCTGTTGCTTTAACGCCTTTAATAACTTCTGTATCCCACTTATATTGTCCGTGCGCACCGAGGGTTAACCCACCAGTTGAATGATCTGCAGTAACCACTAATAAAGTATCAGGGTTTTTATCAATATAGGCTTTTGCTTTTTCAATCGACTGTGCAAAGTCATCCATTTCAGCCATGGCACAGGCTACATCGTTAGCATGTCCACACCAATCAATTTGGCTGCCTTCAATCATTACAAAAAAGCCGTCTTTATTTTGGCCGTCGAGTAAATCAAATGCTTTAGCTGTTAGTTGCGTTAAGTGGTTTGAATTAGCATCAAGCGCAAACGGTAGGCCCATTGGGGCGTATAAGCCAAGTGCCGGTACTTGTGTGATCTGACCAAGGTTTTTTATATCATCGCTATATTGATAACCAGCTGCTTTAAATTCATCAACGAGGTTACGGTCTTCTCTAATAAAATACTGCGTACCGCCCCCTAGCATTAAATCAACAGGGAATTTACCGGCAATTTTGTTATCTATGTATTCATTAGCAATGGCATCGTAATTTCGACGTGATTCGTTATGTGTAGCAAAACTAGCTGGGGTGGCATGGTTAATTTGCGAGGTAGCTACTAATGCCGTTGTCATACCGCGTTCTTTTGCTATTTCTAGCATGGTTTTAACGGGCTTTTTGTCTGTATCGACTGCAATGGCACCATTATAACTTTTGTGGCCGCTACTCAGTGCGGTTGCACCTGCAGCACTGTCGGTAACATAAGTGTGATCGTCAGGGTAAGTACGCGCCATGCCTGTTAAAATAGTATCAAATACGGTTGTTTCAATCTGCTTGGTGGTTGGATCATCTTTAAAATAACGATAAGCGGTTGTATAGGCAGGACCCATCCCGTCACCAATCATATAAATTACATTTTTAGGTGCATCGCTTGCATAAACACTGGTAGATGCACATAAAAGCGCTAATAAGCTAAGTTGGTTTTTCATTTTTATCCCTATGAATGTGCTGTTTAAATAGCACCACAATTGTATATGGTTACGGCGTGTTGAATTTGCAGCATAAATACCAAACATGCGCTGCCCAGAAATTCTTTCTAAGGCGATTAAATTTTTTGCTAGGTTTTTACTCAGCCCACAAGGTTACAAACCTCGTACCAGGATTTAACCGCCCGTAGATTGAACAAGTTTCAATCCACAAAGTTCAATACGCCCTCGTATAATAATGAAATGAAGTAAGAATAAAAAGTAAAGTATATAAACAGGTTTGGCTAATTGTCACTAAAACAATACAGCCATTTTTTTAGCTTATGTTAATTATAGTGTAATGAATATAGTGGTATACATTACCTACCTGAAGAGTATTTAAGCTCTGTTTGTAATTATTTATTGAATTAATGAAACTTAAAATATTTTAAGCTGTTGAAATTAAATACATAATTAAAATTCAAAAGTTAACCTTACAAATAAAGTGGTCTTTATAAATATAAAAAATATAAAAACTTTTGGTATTAGAGGTCTGACAACTAGTATGTTATAAATAATGTCGCACGTTAAAAAGAGGTGTCTGTTGCAGCCATTTGAAATAAAAACAAGAAATATAACATTGCGTGGCTTACAAAAAGGCACTGGCGATGAGCTGGTTATAGCCTTGCATGGGTGGCTAGATAACAGTAATAGTTTTACACCTATGCTAGATAAAGTTAATCCGCAGCATACTTGGTATTGTGTTGACTTTGCTGGGCATGGGCTATCTGATTGGCGTGCACAGGACGCTCATTATTATTTTGTTGATTATATTGACGATGTGTACCAACTTATAAAGAGCTTAGGGGCAAAAAAGGTACATTTAGTCGGCCATTCAATGGGCGCAATGGTGGCTGGTTTATTTGCTAGTTGTTTTAGTGAGTATGTGCATTCAGTTACCTTTATTGAAGGGATTGGCTGTGTTACAACCCCCAGTGATGAAGTATGTGAGCAATTAAAAGGGGCGATACTGAACAGAGAGCGCGCCTTCAACAAAAAAAAGCGCGTTTATAAATCGCAATCAGCGATTATCGAAGCACGTGCAAATACAACAGATTTAAATAACGAACTGATCACCTTATTGATGAGTCGTAATATTAAGCAAAGTGAACTAGGGTATGAGTTAACAACAGACCCTAAGCTTAAAAATCACTCAGGTTTTAGGTTTGATGAAGCGCAATGTATTGGTGCAATAAAACAATTAATTGCACCAAGCCAATTAATTTTAGGTAACCAAGGTTATTCGTTTGTAAAACAAAATTTGGCCAAGTATATTAGCTATTACAACAACTTGAAGGTAATTAATGTAGATGGCGGGCATCATTGCCATATGCAAAGCAGTGGGTTATGTTTTGAGCATATTCAAGCCTTTATGCTGCAAAATGGTGCATGTTAATTGTAAATTAGCGCCAAATGTGGGATTATTCCTGCATTAGAGTATTTGCTCAATTGTTAAAGTGCCTTACTTAGATTAAGGTTAATAAAAATATAATTATAAACAGGGGCTAAGAGTGGAAAAAATCTGGCTTAAGCGCTACCCAGAAGGTATGCCTGAAACAATCGATCCTGAGCATTACAACTCGTTACTCGAAGTGTTCGAAAAAAGTTTTACCGATTACAAAGATTTACCTGCATTTACGAATATGGGTAAAACATTATCGTATGATGAAATAGATACAGCGACACAACGTGTTGCCTCGTATATTCAAAATGATTTAGGTCTTAAAAAAGGCGACAAAGTTGCCGTAATGATGCCTAACTTGTTACAAACGCCTATCGCTATTTTAGGTATTTTACGTGCAGGTTGTGTGGTGGTTAACGTAAACCCACTTTACACAGTACGAGAGCTTGAGCATCAATTAAAAGACTCTGACGCGTCAGCTATTTTTATATTGGCTAATTTTGCAGACACGCTTGAAAAAGCACTTGCAAAAACTGATGTAAAACACATTGTTGTTACCCAAGTGGGCGACATGGTGGGTGGTATTAAAAAGCATATCGTTAATTTTGTGGTTAAATACATAAAAAAAATGGTACCTAGCTACAGCCTACCAAATACAATTAAGTTTTCAGATGTGTTAGCAGGTGACCCTGCAAAGTATACGCGTCCAGAAATGAGCTTATCTGATCTGGCCTTCTTACAATACACAGGTGGTACAACCGGCGTATCTAAAGGGGCGATGTTAAGTCATGGCAACATGGTTGGTAACCTTGAGCAAGTATCGGGCTGTTTAGATAAAGTATTAGACCGTGGTACTGAAGTTGTTGTAACTGCATTACCGCTTTATCATATATTTGCGTTAACGGCTAACTGCTTAACGTTTATGAAATACGGTGGCTTGAATGTATTAATTACAAACCCACGTGACATGCCGGCTTTTGTTAAAGAGCTTAATCAGCATAAATTTACTGCTATTACCGGTGTAAATACCCTGTTTAACGGGTTACTTAATACACCAGGGTTTGCAGAGCTTGATTTTAGTCATTTAAAAATGTCATTAGGTGGCGGTATGGCGGTACAACGTCCTGTAGCTGAAAAATGGCAAAAAGTGACTAATTCTAAATTAATGGAAGGTTACGGTTTAACTGAGTGTGCACCGCTTGTAACTGTAAGCCCGTACGATTTAGAAGCTTATAATGGCTCTATTGGTTTACCTGCTCCTAATACCGAAATTAAGCTAATGCTTGAAAACGGAGAAGAAGCGGCAAAAGGTGAACCCGGTGAGCTATGGGTTAAAGGCCCACAAGTTATGCTAGGTTACTATAACCGCCCAGATGCAACCGCAGAATGTTTGCAAGGTGGCTGGTTTGCTACCGGCGATATTGCCACATACGACGATGAAGGTTTCTTCTATATTGTTGACCGCAAAAAAGACATGATCATTGTATCGGGCTTTAATGTGTTCCCAAATGAGATAGAAGAAGTGGTTGCCATGCACGACGGCGTACTAGAAGTCGCGGCTATTGGTATCCCGCACGATGTAAGTGGCGAACAAGTTAAAGTTTTTGTTGTTAAAAAAGACCCTTCTTTAACTGAAAAAGATATAATAAATCACTGTCGTGATAATTTAACTAATTACAAGGTGCCTAAACTCGTTGAGTTTAAGGATGAGTTACCTAAAACAAATGTAGGTAAAATTCTCAGAAGAGCCCTAAAAGATTAGTAAACTATAAAAAAGCCGGCATTAGCCGGCTTTTTTATTGTAGGAGATTAAGTGCAATACCAATTGATCGAAACACAAAATCAACTCAACACCTTTGTTGAGCAAATAAAAAACAAGCCTATTTTAGCCATAGACACAGAGTTTATGCGCCGCCGTACTTTGTACCCTGAAGTTGCACTTATTCAAGTATATGATGGTGAGCATCTCGCCCTTATAGATCCACTTGCCGAACTCTCGTTATTTGAATTTTGGCAAATATTACAAGATCCATCAGTACTGAAAGTGTTGCATTCACCCTCAGAAGATATTGAAGTATTTCAAAAATATGCAGGCTTTGTACCTGCTCCATTGTTTGATACACAATTTGCTCTTCAGCTTTTAGGCGAAGGCAACTGTATGGGCTTTGCGCTAATGGTAAAAGAGCTATTAGGCATAGAAATAGACAAAAGTGAATCGCGAACTAATTGGCTACAGCGCCCATTAACTAAAAAGCAGCTCGATTATGCAGCCGCTGATACGTTTCATTTACTGCCTTGTTTTGAACTAATAATTGAGCGTATAAATAAAGCTGAGTTATTTGATATTGTAATAAATGAGAGCGAGTTAATTGCAAATAAACGCGCCTTTCAAACCCCAGATGAGCTGCTTTACAAAGATATAAAAAACGCATGGCAACTAAAACCGCACGAGCTCGCGGTATTAAAAGAATTAGCTGTATGGCGTCGTAATAAAGCTATTCGTAAAAATTTAGCGCTTAACTTTGTGCTTAAAGAGCACAACATGACGGAAATTGCTAAACGTGGGCCTTCGAGCTTAAATACGCTAAGACAAATTCCGGGTGTTGAGTCGATGGAAGTAAACCGCTCTGGAGTCGAAATACTAAAGTGTATTGAAAAGGCCAAAGCACTCCCGGTTGATGAGCATCCGCCAGTGCTTAAACGTTTAATTGATTTTCCGGCTTATAAAAAAGTAGCTAAAGATATTAAGCAAAAAATTACGAAAGTGGCAAAAGAGCAGGGTATACCAGAGGATGTAATGGCCTCTAAAAAGCAAATTAATCAGCTTATTAGCTGGAATTGGAAACTCACCGATGAGCAAAAGGTAAATCATATTAAACCTGATTTACTTAATTCTTGGCGCTACAGTTTTGTTAAAGAGGCACTTAAAGAGTGGGATAATTAAACCCACTTTATAAGCTAACAGGCTATGTTATACCAATTCGCAATAATATTTAATCATTTTTAGGGGCTAAACGTGTCGCTATCTGCGTTAAAAAATTCTCATTTAGAACAACTAAATAGCGATTTTTTTGCCTTGCTATCAACACGTTTTTTCATCCTCAAAATAGATCACTTAATTATGCGAATTGGTATTAAAAATCGGGCGCTACGCTGAACGTTAAACGCTTATGTGTAATGGGGTGATCTAGCGCCAAATACTCGGCATGTAAGTGTAACCTGTTGGCTTTTTTACCGTAATGTGTGTCACCAATAATAGGCATATTCAGCCCTAAGTGATGAGCGCAGTGTACCCTTAATTGGTGAGTGCGGCCCGTTTTAGGGTAGAGCTGTAGGCGTGTAATATTGTTTTTACGTTCAAGCACCTGCCATGTAGTAAGTGCGGGTTTGCCGTTTTTATAACAAACAAGCTGGCGTGGCTTATCGTCAAAATCAAGTCGCAATGGCAGCTCTATCTTGCCACTGTCCTTAGGCACAATACCATCAACCAGCGCAATGTAACGTTTATCAATAGTGCGGGCAATAAATTGCTTTTGTAGTGCTTTGTGGGCTCGTTTATTGAGCGCCACCACTAATAAACCTGATGTAGACATATCTAGTCTGTGCACAATTAACGGGCCTGTAGCGTGCGGAAATTGCGTTTGAATACGTAAATACACAGAATCTTCAATATTGACACCTGGTACAGATAAAAACTCGCTGGGCTTGTTTACAATAACAATATCATCATCTTTATAGACAATCGGCAGCGTTTTACCTTCAGCAGGGTTAACGAGTAGCGGGTTATCTTCTATGCTGAGGCCTTTTAACATGTGCGATAAAATAGGTTGGCACTTACTGTAGCAAGAAGGGTAATAGTTTTTATGTTGGCGTATTGCCGATTTAGGTGCGGCCCCCCACCAAAACTCAGCCATAGCCACTGGCTTTAAATTATTAAGATAAGCGTATTGTAATAGCTTGGGTGCAGCGCAATCTCCCGCACCTGATGGCGGAGTATGCTCTGGCAATGCTGCAAATATGGCATTGAGATCTTTAACTTCATGCTCTGCATTTAAAAACTGGTACTGTGCAAACACTTGCTTTTGTAAGTTTTTAGATAAAACTTTACGGCGTTTTTTTAACTGTTTTATTTCGTCGTGTAGAGCATTAAGCGCCTGCTGTTGCTGAGTTATTTTATCATGCCAGTGATCTTTTATGCTTTGATAGTATTTTTTATCTTCTATGCTTTGTTTGGCCAGTTCATTCAAGCTTGCTTGTTGCTCAGGCGTTATTGCTTGGCTGTGCTCAATTACAAGTGCACTGCGCGCCTTTTTACGTGTTTTTCTATTGGCTTGCATTACGCTTTGTTGAGCGTGTAACTGCTGCTCAAACGCGGCTTTATCGGCATTTAATGACGCTGTTAATTTATTCAATGTACTTGCATTTTCTAGGGCATGTATTTGCGAATTTATGTCGTTAATTATTTTACTTTTTTTTAAATAACCCACATCTTCCAGTGCCATTGTAGATACATTAGGCACGCATTTTACATCGGTATTTAAATTTTCAAGCTGGCCTGAATACGCCGCTAAAAAGCCAAGTTGTTGTTGCTGGTTTTGTACAACCAGTACACCAAACATTTTGCCATCATTCGTTGCTGTATTGCTGCTGTCATTTTCGTTATACGGTAAATGCGTTTCAAGTTGCTGCTGCAATTGTGTTGCGGCTAAAACAGATAACGGATGAGGCTGGTAGTAAAACGGAAACGTAAATTTATCTGGAAGCGGTATAGAATCTACAGAGCAATCAAATAAAGTAAAACAAGAAGCGTGATTTAACATAGCAAAGTAATAGCAAGCATAAAGCAAAATAATAGGCCCATAATAACATATTCACTTAAGGGGTACTTGCTTAATCCTCTGCGGTTACTAAACCGCGCTTAGCTAAAAAGCGCACTAATAATAGTGTTAGGTTTTCTCTGCGTGCATTATTTGGCCATACCGCGTAATAACCAAGCGGCTTGAGTTGCCAGTTAGGTAAAATGTGAATGAGCTCTTCTCGTGCTAATTGTTTTTTTACTAGGTTTTCGGGCAATATGCCTAGCCCCAAGTTTTCAGATACAAAGTGACTTATTGCAAGCGCACTATTTACATTTACGCGCGACTTTTCACAAATACACACCACTTCGCCATTTGGAGAGGTAAAATCTACAGTGCTGCCGCGCATACTAAAATGAACCCAATCCCACTGTTTTAAATCGTTTGGGTGCGTAGGGGGTTGATGCTTACTCGCGTACTTACTTGAGGCAACTAAAAAGCGTTTACTCTCTCCAATTTTACGCGCCATGAGTGAGCTGTCTTCTAGCCAGCCAACTCGAATACTTAAATCGAGCCCTTCATCCATTATATTTATTACTTGGTCTGTGTAATTAAGAGACAAGTTCACTTTTGGGTATGTTTGCACAAATTCTGCAATCGCGGCCGAAATTTCGGAGCTTGCTAAAAAGGCGGGCAGCGATATTTTTAAAGACCCTATAGGCTCATCACCCACAGAGTTAATTTCGTTCAAACCTGCCTCTGCGTGTTTTGTTATGTTTTCTACGTGGGCGTAAAATTTTTCACCTTCAGGGGTAAGCGACAATTTACGGGTTGTTCTATGTAATAAAGTGACGCCTAAAAACTGTTCTAAGTCAGAAACACATGGCTAACACGTGAAGGTGCTATGCCAAGCTCCTTAGCTGCAATACGAAATGAGCCGCCAGCAACCACTTTGGCAAAAATAGCCATGTGTCGTAAATAGTTAATCATTGTTCTGAAAGTCGGAATTGTATTGCGCCGTTATTGTATCTATTCGCTTGTAAATCGAAAAGTTATATTAGCTGCGAATTCAACATTAGCTTTACAGCCCAATAATTTGGTTGTTAAAAAAATCAGGAATAACAATGAACACATTACAAAAAACTATAGTTGCCGCAATTGCTTTAGCGTGTACCACACCTACTTTAGCTAGTGCAGAGGGGTTTTATGGAACTGCACATGTTGGCTATAGTTCGCAAGCAAATGACTCTCAAGCCATTGGTAACAATATTGCCGTAGATAGTGATTTTCCATCTGAATTTGATGCCGGTGAGGGTAGTGTAGGCAGTATTGGTTTAGGTTATCAGTTCAATCCTCAATTTAGAGTAGAGGCGCGTATTAGCTATCATGATACTGACTATAGCGATACAAAAGTTGGCGTGGGTGCACGTGAAGGTGAGTAGTATGTATTAAAGGGGGATTTAAAGACCACCACTTATACAATTGAAGGCTTTTACGATTTTGATAACAGCACCGCGTTTACGCCTTATATTAAAGCAGGGTTAGGGGCTTGCCGATAACAGCTATTCTGCAAAATTAGGTGTTGCAGGCATTAGAGCCTTTGACGCGTTCGATGGAAATGTTGATGGCTATTACGATGCGTATGCTGATGACGATTCAACTGAATTTACATGGAATATTGGTGCAGGGGTTAACTATCAAATAACTAAAACTATGTCGTTATACACAGAGTATCAATACATTGAATTTGATGATGTGCAAACGGGACAAGATGCATTTACCGATGGCTTTAAAATTGACAGTGCAGCAAGCCATGAGCTTTTACTTGGTTTACGTGTAAACTTTTAAATTTAAAACACAAAATATTGCACCACATACATGTAGTGAGTGTGTAAAGCAAAAAGCGGCATTTAAAATGCCGCTTTTAGTTGTGCTACTTTTTTTCTTCGTCAGGTAATGTCACGTTGAGCTCAAGTACCGCTAAATCATCTTCGTTTTGATCAAACTGTACCTGCACTGCATCAGTGTTTACATTTACGTACTTACGGATCACATCTAAAATATCTTGTTTTAATTGTGGTAAGTAATCCGGTGTTCCGCGTTGCGAACGCTCGTGCGCGACAATGATCTGCAATCGCTCTTTTGCTAATGACGCGCTATTTTTCTTTTCTGAGCGGAAGTAGTCAAGTAAAGACACATTAACCTCCAAAAATCCGTTTAAATAAGCCTTTTTTCTCAACATCTAAGAATCGAAAATCGACTGTTTCACCGAGTAAGCGATTGATTGCATCAGCGTATGCTTGCCCTGCATCTGAATCACCATCAAGTATTACTGGTTGGCCTGAATTAGACGCACTCAATACCGCTTGCGACTCAGGAATAACACCTAGTAAAGGAATCGACAGAATATCTTTAACATCTTCTACCGATAACATTTCACCTTTTTCAACTCGCTCAGGGTTGTAGCGTGTTAATAATAAGTGTTCTTTAATATTTTCTAGGCCTTCTTCAGCACGTTTCGATTTGCTGTGTAAAATACCTAAAATTCTGTCTGAATCTCGAACCGAAGATACTTCAGGGTTTGTTGTCACAATTGCTTCATCAGCAAAGTACATCGCCATCATTGCGCCGGCTTCAATACCTGCAGGTGAATCACACACAATGTAGTCAAAGTCTTCTTTTAGTTCGTTTAAAACGCGCTCTACGCCTTCACGGGTAAGGGCGTCTTTATCACGTGTTTGTGATGCGGGTAGTAAAAATAATTTTTCAACGCGTTTATCTTTAATAAGCGCTTGATTTAGGTTGGCTTCGCCGTTTATTACGTTTACAAAATCGTATACTACGCGGCGCTCACACCCCATAATTAAATCTAGATTACGTAAGCCAATATCAAAATCGATAATAACTGTTTTATAGCCTTTTAAAGCTAAACCGGTGCCTATTGCAGCACTTGATGTTGTTTTACCAACACCGCCTTTACCAGAGGTAACGACAATTACTTTTGCCATGAGATTTATCCTTTAACCAAAGCTGAAATTTCTAATGATTCGTTTTTTTGTTGTATTTGTACTGCATTGCCCCAGTGCTCACCTTGTAATGAGTCGCTGATCCAGTAATTGCCATCAATTGAAACCAATTCGGCTTCGAGCTTTTGGCAATAAATGCAGGCGTCTTTAATCCCTTTTGCACCTGCAATAGCACGCCCGCGTAAGGTGCCATAAATATGCACATTACCATCGGCTATTACTTCTGCACCATGGCTAACTGCACCAAGTACAATTAAGTCTCTGTCTTTTGCATAAACTTGCTGCCCTGAGCGTACCGTGCCATTAATTACTTGCGCAGGTAGGTACACGTTTTTTTCAACAATAGAGGTATTTGGCGCCTCTTGTTTAACGGGTGCACTTTTAGCATCTTGCGAGTAATTTAGTACAGAAAGGCCAGCGGCTTTAGCTTGCGTGTGTTGCTCATCTGAGCCATTACAAACACCTACAGCATTAAAGCTCATACGCTCAATGAGAGATTTTAAATGTACAAAATCAAGTGAGCTGTTTTTAATTTCTTCTAAATTAACAACAATAGGCGCTCCTTCAAAAAAACGAGGAGCTTGGGCTATTTTTACATACAACTGTTCTGCTAGAAGGGCGATATCAGTGCTATAAAGATGCAATACTGACAACGTGAAAAGGTTCCCTTTTAGCTCAAAAATTTGTTCCGACATACACGCTCAATTGATTTGTCTGATTAGAAATTAATTTTAGATAAACGTAGGCTGAATAAGGCCTTTAATGAAATTTCTAATCTAATTTTTCTAACTTATTATTACTCTCATGTTATAGTGTGCGGCAATGTTAAGCAAGATTAAATAGGGCCATTATGCTCACTGCGGTATATAAAAGTAAGAAAAAAGCGGATACCTTCTTATTTGTTGAAAAAAGAGATGATTTTAGTAAAGTGCCTGAACCTTTACTGGCTATGTTTGGTCAACCTATTTATGTAATGATTATCAATTTAGCAAAGCGTGATCATTTAGGCGGTGCCGACCTTGATACAGTAAAAGCAGCGTTAGCTGACCCAGACAAGGGTTACTATTTGCAAATTCCACCGCCGGAAGAAAATTTACTTAGCCAATTACGAAAAGAAAACGGAGTTGATAGTGATTAAAAAGTTAGCCGTAATTTTATGCTCAGTGTGTTTAAGTGGCTCTGTAGTTGCTAAAACGCAGGCCGAATTTCAAACTTATTTAAGTGACTTAAAACAAGAGGCCATTGCAAAAGGGTACGATAGCAAGTTAATAGACGATGCATTTGCGACTGCCTCATACAAAGAAAAAGTTGTATCGGCTGATAAAAACCAGCCAGAGGTTAAAGAAACCCTCGAAACCTACTTACCAAAACGTGTACCGCAATGGAAAATAGATCGTGCACGTAAACTCTACGCAGAAAATAAAGATGTACTTGAACAAGTTGCAAAAGAGTTTGGCGTACAAGCACGCTTTATAGTGGCATTATGGGGCCTTGAAAGTAACTTTGGCACAATACAAGGTGGCCATAATGTTATTTCATCGCTAGTGACGCTTGCCTTTGATGGTCGTCGTGAAGCACTTTATAAGCGCCAGCTTTGGGCAGCATTAGATATTTTAAAGTCAGGCCATATTACGCTTGATAAATTTAAAGGCTCTTGGGCTGGAGCAATGGGGCAAACTCAGTTTATGCCTACCTCTTTTAACGCCTACGCTGTTGATTACAATAACGACGGCCGTAAAGATATTTGGACCACCAAAGAGGATGCATTTGCATCGATTGCCAATTATTTAAAACAAGAAGGTTGGAATGACTCACTAACTTGGGGTCGCCAGGTAAAATTACCTGAAAATTTTGACAGTAAATACGTGCTAAAACGTGGCACTAAAACACGTAAGCAATGGTTAGAATATTGGAACGACTCAGAGCGCTCGCTTGCAGACTGGCAAGCACTGGGTGTACGCAAAGCTGACGGGTCTGACTTACCTAATGTTGATGTACGCGCTGCACTGGTAATGCCTGATGACATTAATGGGCGTATGTACTTAGCGTATGATAACTACAAAGTGTTTATGCACTGGAACCGCTCATATTACTTTGCCACCAGCGTGGGCTATCTATCAGATAGAATTGGTTATCCAAAAATATAATTTATACGCTGTTGTGAGATAAAAAAAGCCGCTAAGCGGCTTTTTTTATTTGTTTAATCATGTTCTTTTTTAAATATTTTATCTTTTAAATCGATAACCTTGCCAATTCCTGAACCAAGCTTCATTAGCTTATTAAGCTGCTCTGGGCTTAAGCGTTGTAACTCTGAAGACCACTTAGTAACCGTTTCGAGTAGGTTGTGGATTTCGCCCATTTGCTTTTGTGCATAGCGCTCTTCTTCGTTGTTTGCTTCGTCTAAAAGGTTATCACGCAGCAAACTTAGGGTAGGGTCTATTTCACGCTTTTTACGCTCTTCAAATACGCGATTAGCCATATCCCAAATTTCACCCGCTGGGGCGTAATATTCTTTACGATCACCAGGGATATGATGCACTTTAATTAATTGCCATGACTGGAGCTCTTTAATTCCCATGCTTACATTGCCACGCGAGATACTTAGCGCATCGGCAATCTCATTTGCGGTCATGGGCTCTTTGGTGATGATCAGTAAACCGCACATTTGGCCAATCGTACGATTGAAACCCCAACGGCTGCCCATTTCACCACAGTGCATAACAAAGGCTAAGTTTTTTTCAGATAGACTCATAGCTTTTTAAGTTTCAGTAAATTCAGAAAGTAATGCTAGCACGCTGATTTTGGATAGCAAGATTTTAGCTACTTTATAAATCGATTTTAAAGACTAAAGTATGATTTAGATTAATATTTGCACATCTATATTGGGGTATGTTGTACACACAACAATACATAAATAAATCCTTTTTTTATTTTTTTCAATTGCGATGGAATGACTATGAAAGCTGCAATAAATACTCAGTATAAAGGTAAATTACAAATAACAGACCTTCCTAAACCACAGGTGGGTATTAATGATGTGTTAGTTAAAATAGCGGCTTGTGGTGTTTGCCACACCGATTTACACGCATGTCATGGCGACTGGCCTGTAAAACCCAAAATGCCGTTAGTACCCGGGCACGAAGGTGTGGGTATTATTGAAGAAGTCGGCAGTAACATAAAGCATTTATCAGTTGGTGATAGAGTAGGTGTACCATGGCTTTATAGTGCCTGCGGACATTGTGAATTTTGTTTAGAAGGTAAAGAAACCCTCTGTTTATCTCAACATAATACAGGCTACTCAATTGACGGTGGTTATGCAGAGTATTGTTTAGCTCATGGCGATTACGTTATAAAAATTCCTGATGGTTTAGGTTTTGCTGAGGCTGCACCATTATTTTGTGCAGGTGTTACTACGTATAAAGCATTAAAAGTTTCAGGCGCAAAACCGGGCAATTGGGTCGCTATTGTGGGTGTAGGTGGGCTTGGTCATTTAGCCGTGCAATACGCAAAAGCTATGGGCTTTAATGTTATAGCTGTTGATACGGGAGAGTCTAAATTGGCTCTAGCAAAAGAGTTGGGAGCCGATATAACACTTGATTTTAAACATGTTATACCGAGTGAAGCAATATTTGAGCAAGTAGGTGGTGCACACGCGGTTGTGTGTACCGCTGTATCTAAACCAGGTTTTGAACAAGCTTATAAAAGTGTACGCCGTGGTGGTAAGTGTGTATTAGTCGGTTTACCTCCAGAGGATATGCCGCTACCTATTTTTGATACCGTACTTAATGGCGTCTCGGTAGTCGGTTCCATTGTTGGTACACGTAAGGATTTACAAGAATGTTTAGAGTTTGCAGCTCAAGGTAAAATAAAAGCCATTATTGAAGAAAAACGGTTAGAGGATATTAACGAAATTTTTGATGATATGCTTAAAGGTGAAATTAACGGCCGAATTGTTGTTACTATTTAATTAAATAGCTACAGCAAAAAAGCACGGTTTGGAAAAAACAAAACCGTGCTTTTTAAACATCTAAACTATTAAAGTGTGTAGCTAAAACTTAGTTTTGCATTACGCTCTTCGCCTGGCATACCACCTAAAAACATGGCTTTAGAGTAGTACTTTTTATTAAATAAATTGTTTAAATTAAGCTGCATGTGCCACTTATCAGTGGTGTACGAAACTGCTGCGTCGTACACCGTGTAGCTTGGTACATAGCCATCAGGAATACTAAACGAGCTAGAGTTTGTGCTTCTGTTATCTACAAAAGTAATACCGCCACTTATGTTAACAGCCTCAGGTAGGTTAAACATATCGGCGTAGTAGGTAACCCACGTACTTGCCGTTACATACGGTACGCCTTTTTGGCGCGTATCGTAACTGCTGCTATTTGGATTAGATTTATCGCGGGCATCTTGGTATACGCCGTTTACATTTACTTTCCATTGCTCGTTTAAGTGCGCATTTAAATCGAGTTCAACGCCTTTGGTTTGCTCTTCACCATCGTAGTAGCTCTCTACTACATCAGGTCCAGACACACCGGCTTCATACAGTGGGTTTGTGTATTCAAGGTTTGTACGCGCGCTTTCAAATACCACCAGTGATGCTAAAAGCTGATCATCAAATGCTTTAAATCTAAAGCCTAAATCGTTACTGATAGACTCAGAGTCTTCACGGTCGGCCTCTGTACCTGCTACTGAGCCTAATACACTGTAGGCAGTACGGCCTTTAGCGTGGTTAATAAACACGGAAAAGTTTTCAGTAGGCTGATACGTTGCGCCTAAGTTATAAGTTAAGCCACTGTCTGATGTGTTTGCTTCAGGCGTTGGCTCAGCGCGGCTTGAGCTATAACGCTCATCTACACCATAGTGCTCATATGTTTGCTTAATGCGATTATAAGCAACACCAACTCGAGTTGTAAGCTGCTCAGTAATATAGCCTACGTGCTGAATACCTAAGCCCCACGCTTGTACTTTTTTATTGTAGTCACTGGTTTTTAGCGGGTCGTAGTCATCAAAACTACCTGTTGGCCAATTTGGCGAGCGCATATCATAAATATATGGCAGCGTGCCTTGGTAAAGTACATTTCCTTCGCTGTCGTAAATAACTTTGTCTGCATCGTAAATAGAGTACTGTTTAAAGCGAATGTCTCTGTCTTCGTAGTTTGCATTAATCAGTAATTCGTTATCCACGTCGCCTAACATAAAGTCATAGCGTAAATCTAAGAAATACTGCCATGACTTTTCATCAGCTTCGACTTGGCGGTATTCTTGGCGTCGCGCTGCAAACGGGTAAAGCACACCGTCTTCAACTAACGGGGCACGCGGGTCGTTATTTATAATGCCATCGCGTGTTGAATACACGTAATTAAACGCGCCAGTTTGACGAGCAAAGCTTGATGTGTAGTTACGGTACTGTAACTGCTGATTTAAAAATAAATCATCTGTAATAAAGTAATTATGGGTTAGCTTAAAGCGAAGCTCTTCACCTTCATTATCATCCGCCATAGGAGAGATAATACCGTTAGTACCAAAATCGTACGGGGTAAGGCCATCGGTTGATGAAAGCGAATCTGCCAATTGTGTTTGTTGAGCCGCAGTTAATTGAACACCATTACCAGATGGGTCATTTACTAAATCTGCGCCAGTTACTTCACCTGCAGTTAAACCATTGGCGGTTTCTGCATTATAAATTCGAATAGGGTGGCCAATAGAATCTACTGCAATTGAGTCTTTAATATAGGCAGCAGAGAGCATGATATCTTGCTTGTCACTTAGTATGTATTTAAGCGAGGTATAAATTTCGTCGCGGTCTTCTTTTAAATCACGAAAGCCATCGCTTGAGGCCGTTTTAGCCATTACGCGATACGCTAGGTCATCGGTAATCGCATTGGTGCTATCAAAGGCAAGTGAATAACTATCCCACTGGCCAAGTTCGG
Organism: Pseudoalteromonas sp. S327; assembly: GCF_005886415.1. Lineage (NCBI taxonomy): Bacteria > Pseudomonadati > Pseudomonadota > Gammaproteobacteria > Alteromonadales > Pseudoalteromonadaceae > Pseudoalteromonas > Pseudoalteromonas sp. S327. Next base: position 159,555 of record NZ_PNDP01000016.1, read on the forward strand.
CAGATATTTTATGTTTTTCTTCAAACTCTGGCTTTTTTTCAATCAGATTTATAACACCACCAGCACTGCCTATACCATATAAACCGGTAGCAGGGCCTTTAAGTACTTCTACCGACTCAACATTAGTGAGTGAACGAGTTGGGTTAAATGTATTACCTAAGCCTGCACCGCCATACATACCATCGTAAGTGTAATTAGCATCAAGACCACGAATGACTAAATTGTCGCCTATACCGTAGTTATTACCGGCTTGAGTTAAACCACTTACATTACGTACAAGCTCTTGTAGGCTATCTACACCTTGTGACTCTATAAGTTCACGGTCAATAATAACAACCGGAGCCGGTGTTTCCATTAACGACATGTCTGATTTAGTTGCAAGGCCTGAGCTCATTACAACTTGGTTTTGCTTTTCGTAAACGCTGATGCGCTCAATGTCTTTTTCAGCCGTTGTTGCAGCAACCGCTAATGATGCGTTTAAACACGCAAGTGTAACAAGAGAGTATTTGAACTTTTTCATATTGATAATTATTCGCATTCCATAAAGTGTGCGAATAGTAATAGTTATTATTCGTTAAGTGAATAAAAAATTCTAAAAAAGTGAAATTAATTGCGTGGTCGGTGGTTTATTGCTCTAAAAAGTAAATTTAAGGTTAAATTGTTGCGGTAAATAAAAAGCATGAAAGTGTAAGCTTTCATGCTTTTGTAAAATAATACATTAATTAGTGACTATTTTTTATAAACAACGCCTGCTTTCATAACAAAAGGAATGCGCTCAAGCACAGAGATATTTTTAAGTGGATTACCTTTTACGGCAATAATGTCGGCTGCAAACCCTGATTTTAGCTGACCCAGTTTATTATCCATTTTTAATAGCTTTGCACTGTTAATGGTGGCAGCCTGTATTGCTTGTAGTTCGCTCATGCCAAATTTAACCATACGGCTAAATTGTTTGGCGTTATCGCCATGAGGGTAAATAGCAGCATCGGTACCAAATACCATATTTACACCTGCTTTTACTGCGCGGTTAAAGCTGTCGCGTTGCTTTTTAGACACTTGACGTTCTTTATTGAGGTTTTCTTCATCTACCCCATTTTGCTCACCAAAGCTCAGTGTGTATTCTGTATTATAAATGTCCATTGATAACCACGTGCCATGTTTTTTAGCAAGTGCGATGGCTTCATCATCTAAAAAGCTGGCATGTTCAATACTATCTACGCCGGCTTTTATAGCTGTTTTAATACCACTTGTGCCATGTGCGTGAGCGGCTACAGGTAAATCACGCATGTGGGCTTCATCTACAATTGCTTTCATTTCTTCAAATGAATACTGCTGTACACCCACTTTTGTCCCTTTAGAAAAAACGCCCCCCGTGGCGCAAAACTTAATGGCATTAGCGCCATACTTTATGTTTTCTCGTACTTTTACACGTGCAGCCCATGGGCCATCGGCTACCCCTGTTGAAGTGTATTTTAGCTCTGGTGGTAAACGGTTATTATCGCAATGTCCGCCTGTGATCCCAAGCGAAGGGCCAGCTGCCCAAATACGCGGGCCTACAATATCTCCGGCGTTAATACCATCACGCACTGCAATCACGCTATAGCCCTCGGCCCCTACATTTCTGAGGGTAGTAAAACCAGCAAGCAATGTTTTTTTAGCAAAGTGCGCGGCTTTAATGGCCATGCGCGGTACCGACTGACTTAAACGCTCACTTCGAGATACCGTAGGGTCGCTGGTCAAATGTACATGCATATCCATAAGGCCCGGCATTAAAGTGAGCTCGGGTAAATCAATATGCTGATCATTTTTGCTCATGCTCGGCTTTTTGTTTTGTGCAACATCAGTGATCACCCCATTATCAATGGTGATCAGCGGCGATTGAATAACCTCGCCTGTGTGTACATCTACCATGGCTTTAGCAGATATATAAGTAAGGGCTTGCGCGTTAAAGCTTCCTAAACACATAAGTGCAACGGAGGCGCTGAGTAGCTTTTTTTTCATTGTTTTTTCTTCTGGTGGCGGTTTAATTAATTGAAATGTAACAACCTAATATAAAAGTGTAAATATAATAGGTTAATCGCCACTTATCGTAATTTCTTTATTAACGCAGGTTAAATGCGCATAATCGGCTGACGATACTAAAAAGGATTACCATGAAATCAATTAAATTAGCCTTAGTTGCCAGTGGCGTTATGTTTGCTTTAAGTGGCTGTATGAACACACAAACCAGTAATAACACTGGCAATAGTGCACAGCTAAACACGTCAAACGCACCTGCAGCTATTGTTTCAGAGCTCTCTTATGAGCAGCAATTAGATGTACTTGTAGCACAGTACTACAACGAGTTACTCAGCTTTAAACCTATAAATGCAACTTATAGTGGTCGCAGTGAATTTAATGATAAGTTTACCCCCGCTATTACCCAAAAGAATAGGGCAAAAAAAGCCGCGTTTTACAAAAAGTATCAACAACGTTTAACACTTATTGATAAGTCGCAGTTAACAGGGCAAGCGTTACTCAGCTATGAAATATTACAAAGAGACCTAGCACTTAATTTAGAGGGAATGCAATTTCCAAGCTATATGCTGCCTATTAACCAAATGGCGGGAGCGCATAATACCTTTGCAGGTTTTGGCTCGGGACAAAGTGCGCAGCCATTTAACACCGTAGAAGATTACAATAATTTTATAAAACGAAGCAAAGGCTTTATTACGTGGCTCAGCAGTGTAGAGCGCGCGATGGCGAAGGGGATTAAAGCGGGCATTACCTTACCAAAACCATTAGCTAAAAAGCTTCAGCCACAATTTGCTGCGCATGTGGTTAAAAATGCAGAGGATTCGTTATTTTGGGGGCCAATTAAAAACTTACCAGCCTCATTTACCGCACAGCAAAAGCAGCAAATAACGGCGCAATATAAAGCACTTATTATGCAGCAATTAGTGCCTGCATATAAAAGTATGAGCGACTTTTTAGCCAATCAATACATTCCTCAAAGCCGAGAAACGGTAGGTTATAGTGACTTGCCTAATGGTAAAGCTTGGTATGAATATCAAATTAAAAAAAATACCACGTTGAGCCTTTCTGCAGATGAAATACATGAGATTGGTTTAAGTGAAGTTTCGCGTATTTTAAGTCAGATGAAAAAAGTAAAACACGAGGTAGGTTTTAACGGCACTTTGGTTGAATTTTTTCAGCACTTACGTGATTCGGACCAATTTTATTACGATACGCCAGAGGCATTAATTGCTGCGTATGAAGATATAAAACAAAAAATAGATGCGCGCGTCCCTTTACTGTTCGATGTTGCGCCTAAAGCCCCTTATGTTGTAAAAGCGGTTGAACCTTATCGAGCCCAATCTGCAGCGGGTGCATCTTATGCAGCGCCGGCACCCGATGGCTCTCGACCAGGTATTTTTTACATCAATACTTATAATTTAAAAGCGCAGCCAAAATTTTTATTAGAAACGCTCTCTATTCACGAAGCCGCACCAGGCCATCACTTTCAAATTGCTTTACAGCAAGAAATAGATGGCCTTCCAGATTTTAGAAAATTTGGCGGCTACACGGTATTTGCCGAGGGCTGGGCGTTGTACGCAGAAAGCCTAGGAAAAGAGCTGGGCTTATTTACCGACCCTTATATGTGGTACGGGCGTTTGGCCGATGAGCAACTTAGAGCAATGCGCTTAGTGCTTGATACAGGCTTTCATGCAAAAGGCTGGACTCGACAGCAAGGTATTGATTACATGCTGGCAAATTCGTCAATGGCTAAAAGCGATGTGATAGCGGAAGTTGAGCGTTATATTGCATGGCCTGGCCAAGCACTGTCGTACAAATTGGGGCAATTTAAAATTCAACAATTACGTGACTACTCTAAAAAAGAGTTAGGTGATAAGTTTGATATTAAAGCGTTTCATACGCAAATATTGATTGATGGCGCCTTGCCTATGCCTATTTTAGAGGAAAAAATTAAACGTTGGGTTGCTGCCAGTAAATAGCAAAACTCACAAAGCCCGTACAAATAAAGGCACGGGCTTTGCGCACGCTGTAGCAATACGTTAGAATGCGCGCTCTTTAGGGGTGCGAGTAAATTATGTTTGATCAAGAGTTAGCAAATACACAGTTTTGGCTTAAAAAAAGCTTAGCCGATATGAACCAAAACGAATGGGAAGCGATTTGTGATGGTTGCGGAAAATGCTGTTTAAATACCTTTATTGACAGTGAAGATGAAGACGAATTTACCGCCACCGATCAACTACGTGAAGGCGAAGAGCTTATTTTCACCAACATTGTTTGCCAATACCTTGATAACAATACCTGTGGTTGTAGCGAATACGAAAACCGCCAAACGCTTGTCCCTTCTTGCGTTAAACTGACCAAAGCCAACCTTAAAGATATCTTTTTTATGCCGCAAAGCTGTAGTTATCGCCGTCTTCACGAGGGGCGAGGTTTAGCCTCTTGGCATCCGCTATTAAATCAGGGTGACAAAACCCAAATGCATGCACTTGGTATTTCTGTTAAAGATAAAACCGTAAAAGACTGTGACGTAAAGCTCGATGACTTTGATTTATACATTGCTGAGTGGCCAACAAAGGATTGCGACTGATGAGCGAGTTTAAGGCTGTAATAGGTTTAATTAATCCTAAAAGCCCGACAAATGTTGGCGGCGTTTTACGTGCCGCGGGTTGTTATGACGCTAAACAAGTATTCTTTACCGGTAGTCGCTACTTAAATGCTAAAAAGTTTCATACCGATACTAAAAATGTTGTTGAGCGTATTGCACTTACCGGCACTGATAACCTACTCAGTGTAAAACCTGAAGGCGCAAAGGTTGTGGTTATTGAGCTGATTGAAGGCGCCACGGCGTTACCTGATTTTAAACACCCTGAAAACGCATTTTATGTATTTGGGCCAGAAGACGGCTCAGTACCAAAAGAGGTTTTAAAATGGTGCGATGAAGTGGTTTACGTACCTACAATTGGTTGTATGAACCTTGCGGCCACCTGCAATGTGGTACTTTACGACCGTTTAGCCAAACTTGGTGGGGTAGAGAGCAGCGACTCAACTATTATTAATTCTCGCGATACCAATAATAAAATGAAGTGGGTAAAAGCTTAAGTACCCACAGCTGTAATTTTAATTAAAATTTCTTTTACTTTATGTACTAAGTTCTACACTTTAGGAACATATTGTAAATGAAATTTAATTATGCGTTTATTTTTAATCCTCATACTCTTTTCATCTTATTGTTTTGCTGAGGTTCCTGTGACCTACATGCAAGATGATACTCGTCACACTGTAATAGGTGAGCGCTATAAATCGGGTTACCTATTTAGCGCGCCAAACAGCAATCAAACAATTCATGTGGTTACATTAGACTGGCCGCCTTACATAGGTAATAAGCTGTGTAACAAAGGCTGGGTATATCAATTTAGTACGGCGATTCTACATAGCGCTGGTTATAGTGCTTATATAGAGTTTGTTCCTTGGGCGAGAGCTGTTCGTTCTGTGGAGCTCGGTAAAGCCGATGTGTTAATGCCAGAGTATTATATTGAAGATACAGCGCCATCTGATTACATAGAAGGTAAAACACGCCGTAAGCTTTTAGGGCTTTCTAATTCGTTTGAAGGCGGTAACATAGGTTTTTTAAAACGCAAAGGCGAGCCCGACAGGTTTAATGGCAATTTAAAGTCGCTTAAAGGCTCGCGTATTGGTGTTGTAAGAGGGTATCAAAATACCCCTGAGTTTGATGCCATGATGGATAACAACGAATTTATCATCATTAATGCCGTTGATGATTTACAGCTGGTAAAGTTACTTGCGGCAAAGCGTGTAGATTTAATTATAGGCGACCCCGCTGTGTTACTTTACTCGGTAAAATATGCAGCTTTACCCGATAGCGAAAAACAGACCCTACTTAGTGCTATCGAACCAGAAAGCAAGGCAATTCAATATAACCCTTTATATTTTGCGATTAGTAAAAAAACACCAAACTGGCTCACTGTATTAGAAGATATTAATACTGCTTTATATAAATTTAAAAATAGCGGCGAAACCCAAAGGATGAAACAGGCCTTATTAAATGAATGTGATTAATTGTAACGTTCCAATTATTTTGTACTTATATTATGTCGCAAACGTGTAAAATCATTTTCAACTTGTTAATGGAGTGAAAATGACGTGAGTGAAATAAATACCAATCAATCATTTGCGGTCAAAGAGCAACAAAATAAAAATTACCTGTTACCGCTGACTGCAATGACCACACTGTTTTTTTTATGGGGTTTTATTACCGTTTTAAACGACGTACTAATCCCTCGTCTAAAAGGCGTTTTTGACCTAACTTACTTTGAAGCAATGCTCGTACAGTTTTGCTTTTTTGGCGCCTATTTTATTGTCTCTATTCCAGCTGGAATTTTGGTTAAACAATTAGGTTATAAAAAAGGCATACTAACCGGCCTAGTGGTTGCCTCAATTGGCTGTATGTTGTTCTACCCTGCGGTGGTGGTGCATGAATACTGGTTGTTTTTAGGTGCTTTATTTGTACTGGCTGCTGGTGTAACTGTTTTGCAGGTTTCTGCGAACCCGTATGTAGCTGCTTTAGGGCCAGAAAAAACCGCCTCATCTAGGCTAAATTTAGCGCAAGCACTTAATGCCTTAGGGACAACAGTAGGCCCGTATGTTGGAGGTATCCTGTTTTTTGGTACCGCAGGTACATTAGCGGCAAGTGCTGCTACTGCTGAATCTGTAAAAGTACCTTATTTAATGTTAGCAGCGGCCTTACTTATTATTGCTATCGTATTTGCCTTTATTAAGCTTCCTGAAATAGAGGGCCATAAAGAAGAAAATAACCCGGTTAATGAAACTCGCTCACTAACACAGGCACCTCATTTAACAATGGGCGTATTTGCTATATTTTGTTATGTCGGTGGTGAAGTGGCTATTGGTAGTTTTTTAGTTAACTTTTTTGGCGAAGCACATATAGCTGGGCTTGAAGAGCACGCTGCTGCTGCACTGATCAGCTACTATTGGGGCGGAGCAATGGTTGGCCGCTTTATTGGCTCTGCTGCACTACAAAAAATAGCGCCATCTAAAGCATTGGCATTTAATGCCTGCATGGTAATTGCCTTATTACTTGTGACTATATTTACGCAAGGCAATGTAGCCCTGTACGCGGTACTGGCCATTGGTTTATTTAACTCAATTATGTTCCCGACTATATTTTCTGTAGCGATAGAGCGCTTAGGCTCATTAACCAGTAAAGGCTCTGGTTGGTTGTGTTTGGCAATAGTAGGGGGTGCCTTGGTGCCTTTATTACAAGGTTACATTGCTGATGTTGTTAATATTCAGCAAAGCTTTTTTGTTCCGCTAGTGTGTTATGTATTTATTGCTTGGTATGGCTTAAACGTGGTTCGTTTAGCTAAAAAGTGGTAAATACTCCCCGATGAAAGAGCGACTGAATACGTATTCAGTCGCTTTTTTATTACTACTTTATAGGAACGTTCCAAGCGCTAGTTTGTTTTAAAAAAAATAGAGTTGTTACAACTATATAGTGAATAGAGCTGGTTCTTTATTCTTATTTTAAGTACATAAACTGCTTATCTACCTCATTAACGACGACATACCTTTAAATTTTTGCTAAAAATATAATTAATAACAAAAAAATAAAAAGGGCAGTCATGCTTAACTCACTTAAATTCACCTCAAAAGTGACTATTGCAGCATCTATGGTACTGGTTATTGTACTGGGTTTATTTGCTATAAATAATTACATCGCTATGCGTAACCAAACGCAACAGCAGCTCGACTTAGTCCTTAAGCAAAATTCAGAATCTACCTCACAAAACATTGCAAGCTGGCTTAACGCTAAACTCACCATAGTAAAATCGATTGCGCAAACTCACAAAAACAGTGATCAAAAACAGTTAACCCTTGCTCAGCTTAATACTGCCAAATACGCTGGTGGCTTTAAAAACACGTATATAGGTAAACCAAGTGGTTTATTTATACTTAACGATCAAAGCATTGTATTGCCCTCTGATTTTGATGCCACCTCGCGACCTTGGTATAAGTTAGTTGAAAATAAAAGCTATACCGCATTTACCACCCCGTATATTGATGTAACCACCAACGAGCTGACTATATCTGCAGTTGTGCCCATTCAAAGCAATGCCCGCTTTAGTGGCGTAGCGGGTGCAGATATAGACATGCACACAGTGACTGAAATAATTAACGATATTGATTTTTTAGGGTTAGGGTATGCTTTTTTAGTAGATAAAAATGGCCAAGTGCTGAGCCATCCTAATAGCGAACTTAATTTAAAAAACACCGCCGAATTATTTGGCCAACCTACCGCGCTTAATAGCGAATTTACACAATATGATATAGCAGGTGAGCCGCAGTTGATATCGTTTACTAAAATACGTGGCATAGACAATGTTGACTGGTATTTAGGTGTCGTTATTGATAAAAACCAAGCCTATGCAGAGGTGTCTCGTTTTGGTATTAACGCGCTTATTTATATGTTAGTGGGAATTGTGGCCATTATTGTGTTTATGCAATTTTTACTGCGTTACTTAATGCAACCTATGGCGCGCCTAAATGATGCACTAGAAGATATTGCAAAAGGCGAAGGCGATTTAACCAAACGTTTAAAGGTTGAAAACAATGATGAATTTGGCCAAATTAGTCACTCGTTTAACATTTTTATTGAAAAAATTCAGCACTCTATTGAACACGTTAAATTAACGACTGAACAACTCGATAGCGTAATAGCCAGCGTGGTGTCGCAAACACATTCTTCACTAGCCATGCACCATGACCAAACAAAACGTACTGATAGTGTGGCCATGGCGGTTAATAATTTTTCGCAATCGGCTATGGCTATTGCTAATAACGCCAGTGACGCTTCTGTAATAGCTAAAAATGCAGATGAGCATTCAACACAAAACCAGCAAACCTTATTGCACAGCGTTAATAGTATTCATCAGTTATCAGCCAATATGGAACAAGCGCAACACACTATTAATAGCCTTAACGCGCATACAATTAGTATTGGGCAAGTGCTTGAGGTGATAAAAGGTGTGAGCGAGCAAACCAATTTACTTGCATTAAATGCGGCAATTGAAGCTGCAAGAGCAGGCGAAGCTGGGCGCGGTTTTGCTGTTGTGGCTGATGAGGTACGCCAGTTAGCTCATCGTACTCAGCAATCTACCCAAGAGATTGAAGATACTGTAGGGCAATTACAAAGAGGCTCAAACCAAGCGGTAGAGCTGATGAAAACAAGCATTCAAGACAGTGAAAAAAGCGTAGAGCACGCTGAAGGTGTGAACGTGTTAATGGGCCAAATAATAGAGTCAATAAAACAAATTAGCAATGCTAATCATAGTGTTGCCAATGCCACTGTTGAGCAAAACGACCTTGTTAAAGTGCTCGACGCAGACATTACAAGCATGAGTGAGTTATCGGTACAAAGCCAAGAAAATTTAAAAAACACCCTCAATGAATGTACTAAACTTAAACAACAATTTAGTGATTTAGAGCAAATGGTTCAAAAGTTTAGAGTTTAAAATATGCCAAAAAAATCGATTACAGGACAAAGTTGGTTAAGCCTTATTAACATAGATAAGGTGTATAGCTCGGATAAACAGCGCCAAGCATTTTCACTATTCACCATGATAGCCATTGCTATTATTGTTATCTCTATGTTGGTGGTGTTTAACTACACGGTGTATTCGCCTATTCTTACCGCGTCGTTAATCGCGGTTGATATTACCCTTATTAGCGGCACTTTTTATTTTATAAAAACAGCCAAGCTTGAAATGGTTGCACTTATAAGTATGTGTATAGTGTTTATTATGTGTGTGGCCCTTACGTATACCGGCGGAAAAGAAAATACCGCGCTTTATTGGCTAATGTTTTACCCTGTAGTGTGTTTTGCCTCTTTAGGTGTAAAGCATGGCTGCAGGCTTGGCTTAGGCTTATTACTGTGCTGCAGTGTTATTTTATACGGGCCTGATTTTGGGCAAGTTAACTATGGCGGTATTGAAAAGTCTCGGTTTTTAGCCTCTTTTACACTGGTGTTTATTTTTTCGTTTATAGGTGAATATTTCAGGCATAAAAGTCACCTGGCAATTGCTGATATAACCCTTGCGCAAACGCAAGATGCTTATACAGATCAGTTAACGGGTGGCGCGAACAGGCGTTTCATCACCGCTCACTTTTTAAAATTAGCTGCTAAAACGCCCGAAAACTACCTGCCGTTTTCTATTTTATTACTTGATTTAGATTATTTTAAACGACTAAACGATACCTATGGTCATGACTTTGGCGATACAGTGTTGATAGAATTTACCAAATTACTTGATTCACAATTTCCAAACTCCGCAGTTAAAGCCCGTTATGGAGGCGAAGAGTTTGTGGTGATTTTACCTAAAGAAACAGCCCCTGTGGCTACAAAATTAGCCGATGATTTTAGACAATGTGTCGCAAAACAAGCTATTTTAACCAGCGATAATAAACGGGTATTTATTACCTGTAGTATTGGTGTGGCACAGGTTGATAATGTGGATCATTACAGCCGTGCACTTAAACAAGCAGACGAATACCTGTACCTAGCTAAAGAGCAAGGGCGTAACAAAGTTGTATCAAATCACACAGGAACACTATGACTCAAACTAAACTTATATATGTACACGACCCTATGTGCAGTTGGTGCTGGGGATATAAACCGACGTGGTTAAAACTAAAAGCCGCATTAGCTTCGCAGCTGACTATAGAATACAAAGTAGGGGGGCTTGCTCCAGATAGCCAAGAACCCATGCCAGAAAATATGCGCGCCATGCTCCAAAGCACGTGGCATAAAATTAGTGCGATGTTGGGCACACAGTTTAATTTTGATTTTTGGCAGGTTTGTCAGCCAAGGCGCTCTACTTACCCAGCCTGCAGAGCGGCGATTATTGCCAGAGTGCATAATAAAGAGCCACAAATGATAGAGGCAATTCAACATGCTTATTATCTACATGCTCAAAACCCATCTGATGAAAGTACTCTAATTACCTTAGCTGAAAAAATAGGCCTTGATAAACAACAGTTTTGCGAGGAACTTTGCTCTGAGGATTTGAATCAAAAATTACATGAGGAGTTAGCATTTAGTGCAAGTTTGCCAATACAAGGCTTTCCTTCGTTAGTATTAATAACTAATAATAAAGCCATTGCAATTAAAATAAATTACACCGATCACCAGCAAACACTAAACACAATTAACGCTTTATTAGCTTAACAACTAGCCAAAATGCGTGTATTTGCTGCTTTAATACACGCTTTGCATATAAACACTCCGATATAAGACGCAAATGTTACAGCTGTAACAAAATAGACTTTTTTGCGCAACATGCCTGTCATTATTCATCTATACAATTTCACTCATTGAAAATCTTTAGCCTAAAACAAGTCAGTTTAGGCTAAAACAACAAACTAGCAAATCCGCTAATTAACGAGTAAAGGTGTATGCGATGAAAGGCGTTAAACCATTGATCTTAGCTGGTATTGTAGCAGCAAGTGCTGCAGTACATGCCAATGATTTAGAAAAGGTTATCGATAAAAGCAGTGAAATAAATAAATCAGCTGCGCAATCACAAACAAAAATAGACAAGATTGCTGATTCAATGCAAGGACGTCTTCAACAGTTTAAAACCCTTAATAAAGAAATTGATGGTTTAACTGTTTATAACGCGCAATTAACTAAACAGTTAAATAACCAAATTGAAGAAATGGAGTCACTTAACCTTTCAATGGATCAGGTCTCTATTATTGAGCGTCAGATCACACCACTAATGTTGCGCATGATTGAAGGGCTTGAGCAATTTGTAGCACTTGATGTGCCATTTTTGCAAGAAGAGCGAACTAAGCGTATTAGCTCTTTAAACGCCATGATGGACCGTGCAGATATTAACTCAAGCGAAAAATTCCGCCGCGTATTAGAAGCATACCAAGTAGAAGTTGATTATGGACGCACTATTGAAGCCTACACCTCACTGTTAACGGTAGACGGTAAAGAGCGTGAAGTAGACTTTTTACGCATTGGCCGCTTAGAGCTTATTTATTTAACACGTGATGGTAAGCAAGCTGGTAGCTGGGATGAAGAAACAAAATCGTTTGTTACTTTACCAGACTCAACAATTAGCCAAATCAACAAAGGTTTACGTATCGCACGTAAGCAACTTGCCCCAGATATGTTAACTCTGCCAGTACACGCAGCAGAATAAGAGGTTGAAGATGAAACTGTTTACTCAAATGACAAAAATGGCCCTTTTTGCTGCAAGCCTAAGCTTTGCAGGCGCAAGTGTGGCAGCTGAGCCTATGGACTTAGACTCACTATTAAAAACACTTGAAGAAGGCAAATCGGCTCAAAGCGCGCAAAACAAGCAACGCGAACAAGAATTTATGGCGCGCCAAAACGAACAAGTGCAAATGCTTAACAACACACAAGCAAAACGTAATCAAATGCTTGCTGAGTCTGAGCGCTTAGAAACACAGTTTGAAGAAAACGAAATTAAACTTGCTAACTTAACAGATACACTGTCTAAACGAATGGGTTCTTTAAAAGAGCTATTTGGTGTGCTTCAGCAAGTTGCTGGTGATTCTAGCAATAAGTTCGCTACCTCTGTGGTATCAGCTGAAATTGCGGGTCGTAGCACATTTATGGATGAGCTAGCACAAAAAATGGGCTCTACTTCAAAGCTTGCCTCTATCGAAGATATTGAAAAAGTATGGTTTGAGCTACAACGCGAAATGACAGAGCAAGGTAAAGTAAGCCGCTTTACTACCGATGTAATTGTACAAGGTGGTGAAAAAGCACAACAAGAAGTGGTACGTGTAGGTGCTTTTAACTTAATCTCTAACGGTAAATACCTAGAATTTAACCCAGTAACAAATACCTTAAGCGAGTTAAATCGCCAGCCTGTCGCACGTTTTACTGCAACAGCCGAGGAGTTACAAAATGCAAAAAATGGTGTTGTGCAATTTGCACTTGACCCAACGGGTGGCTCAATTTTAGGTTTATTAGTGCAAGCACCAGATACCGAAGAGCGTGTACACCAAGGTGGCACAGTCGGTTACGTTATTTTAGGTGTAGGTGTTATTGCTTTACTTATCTCACTTGAACGTTTTTTCTCATTACTGATTATGGGTGGTAAAATTCGTCGTCAACTTAAAGATGATGTAGCACGCGATGACAACCCACTTGGCCGCGTGATGAAAGTTAAAGATCAGTTCCCTGATGTTGCCCACGACACATTAGAGCTTAAATTAAGCGAAGCTATTTTACGTGAAATGCCAAAAGTAACGCGTAATTTAACGCTTATTAAAATCATCTCGGTGGTGGCGCCGCTGCTAGGTTTACTAGGTACAGTAACCGGTATGATCAACACCTTCCAAGCAATCACATTATTTGGTACAGGTGACCCTAAACTAATGGCTGGTGGTATTTCGCAAGCATTGGTAACAACGGTGCTAGGCTTAGTTGTGGCAATTCCTACGGTATTTTTATACACCCTACTTAATACACGCGCTAAAAACATTTTGCTTACTATTCAAGAGCAAAGCGCAGGTATTATCGCACAGCGAAGCGAGAAGGGAGCATAAACCATGGTGCTATTGATTGACTCAATCAATGCTATCCGTGATTTTCTCGACACTGGTGGCCAAGTCCTCTTGGTCATCGGGGTGTTAATCTTCGCGATGTGGTTATTGATACTCGAGCGATTTATTTATTTTTTCAAAGGTTTTCGTAGTTACAAGCAAAACGTAAAAGCGCAGTGGAAAAACCGTGCAGAGCGCAATAGCTGGAATGCTGAGCAAATACGCCAGGCGATGATTTCACGTGCTTCAATGCGTTTAGACACCAACTTAGCACTGATAAATGTAATGGTTGCATTGTGTCCGCTACTTGGCCTGTTAGGCACAGTAACGGGAATGATTGAAGTATTTGATGTAATGGCGATTACCGGTACGGGTAGTGCGCGCTCTATGGCATCAGGTGTTTCTAAAGCAACTATTCCAACCATGGCAGGTATGGTTGGTGCACTTTCGGGTGTATTTGCCTCTACGTTTTTACAGCGCAGAGCCAAGCGCGAAGTTGAACTACTTGAAGACAGCATGGTTTTAGACCATTAAGTAACATTTTGATAAGCGGCTTATAGAGTCGCTCATCCTAGGAGAATAAAAATGAGAGCCCCGTTAGGAAACCTATTACAAGAAGACGAAGCTGAAGAAATTAACATGACCCCAATGTTAGATGTTGTATTTATCATGCTTATTTTCTTCATCGTTACCGCCTCGTTTGTTAAAGAAGCCGGTATTGATGTAAACCGCCCAGAAGCCGCAACAGCGGTTAAAAAAGAACGCGCTAATATTTTAGTGGCTATTTCTGATACAGGCGAAATTTGGATTAATAAACGTCAAATCGATGTACGTGCAGTGCAAGCCAATATCGAACGCTTAAAAGCAGAAAACCCACAAGGGAGCGTGGTTATTCAAGCTGATAAAAAAGCCACCACTGATATGTTAATCAAAGTAATGGATGCGTCGCGTGCTGCAGGTGCGTTTGATGTTTCAATTGCTGCACAAGATGCGTCTTAAGGGTTAGCCATGTTGCGATATTTAGTAGCATTAATAGTAGCGGGTGTAGTGACCTTTATGCTGTTTTTAGGCATGCAGGCACTGATCACCGGTGGTGAAGGTGCCATGTCGGAGCCAGTAAAAGGAAACGTTTTAGACTTTGTACGTTTGAAAAAAGAAGAAACGGTACAAAAGAAAGAGCGCAAACCGCAAAAGCCACCTACACCAAAAGAGCCACCACCGCCTATGGAGTCGCCGCAAATGCAAAATAATGATGCAAACGCGGCCAGCAATAATTTTGATTTTGGCGCCGATGTAGGCAGCGACGTTGACCTAGCGGGTGGCTTAGCGCTTGAAACAAGTGATGGTGAATACCTACCCATTGTAAAAGTAGCTCCAGTGTATCCGCGTCGTGCTTTGTCGCGTGGTATTGAAGGCTATGTAATTGTTGAATTTACAGTAACTAAGCAAGGTACTGTTCGTGACCCGCAAGTAGTAAAAGCGGTCCCTGAGTCACTGTTTGATAGAGCAGCGATGGATGCCGCACTTAAATTTAAATATAAACCGCGCGTAGTAAATGGTGAAGCCGTTGAAGTGGCGGGTGTTCAAAACAAAATATCTTTCCAAATTAATGGTTAACTTATCTTAATTGGATGAAATAGCGAGGCGATTATGAAATTACTACCTACAGCTAAAAATTTAAAACTGGCGTTATTTTGCACTGCCGCGATCGGTGCAAGTATTGTTGTGCCAAGTACACTAAGCCTTGTGCCGGGGCTAAACGTAGCAACTGCCCATGCAGAGCAAGAGCAAAAAACAAAGCGTGTACCTGCACTGCGCGAGAAGGTTTATAGCCAGCTTGCTCGTGCGCAAAAGCTCGCTGATGATGGCGATGTAAAAGGCGGCCTTGAAGCACTTGATAGCATTCAAGAGCGAGCTTCAAGTATGAACTCGTACGAAATTGCGATGATGCATAACTTTTATGGCTTTATTTATTACAACGAAAATGATTTACCAAAAGCCATTGCCTCGTTTGAAAAAGTGGTAGCCGAAGAGGCTATTCCTGAGTCATTACGTTTAAGTACCACGTTTAGCTTAGCGCAGCTTGCAATGGCCAACGGCGAGTATAAAAAAGTTATCGCGTTTTTAGATAAGTGGGAAGAAATAAATACCAAACCTATTACAGAAGGGTATTACTTACTTAGAGCGCAAACTTACTACCAGTTAAAAGAATACCCAAAGGGGCTTGAGTACATTAATCAAGTTATTGCTCTTAGCGACAGCGAAGGCAAAACCCCTAAAGAAAACTGGCTGGTACTACAGCGCGCTATGTATTACTCACTTAATCAAACAGATAAAGTAGTTGCAGTGCTTGAGCGCATGGTCAAACTTTACAATAAACCAGAGTATTGGGTTCAGCTTGCTGGCATGTACGGAGAAACCGGCAAAGAGAAAGAGCAACTAGCAGTAATAGAAGCGGCGTATCAACAAGGCTTTTTAAAAACCAAGTCTGATTTACGACAGTTATCGCAAACTTACCTTTATAACGGCCTGGCATACAAAGCAGCTAAAACAATGAGTGATGCGATAGAAAAAGGCATTGTAGAAAAATCAGCGAAAAACTATGCCTTTATTGCAGAGGCCATGATTCAAGCTAAAGAAGATGAAAAATCGATTAGCTACTTTGCAAAAGCGGCTGACCTATCAGAGCATGGTAAGTACGATCAACGCCTAGCAGAAGTGTTTGTTAACACTGAGCAATACGAAGAAGCGGCTGATGCTGCGCGTAAGGCGCTTGATAAAGGCGGCCTTGATTTTGAATCAAACGCTTACGTTGCGCTAGGTATGGCACAGTACAATATGCAAAATTTTGATGCGTCTATTTTAGCGTTTGAACAAGCCCAAAAGCATGATAAATCACAACGTTTAGCAAAGCAGTGGATTAAATATGTTAAGCGTGAAAAAGTGCATGCGCAAACACTTAAAGCCGCGTTACTTTAACTTTATACCCTAACGCTATTTTACAAATAAAGAAGCGTTTACCTATTTCATAATCGCAACACCAAAACCGCCTTAGGGCGGTTTTTTTCGTTGTTTAAACATTTAAGCTATTGAATTTTAATTAATTACTATTGTCATCTTATGGTTACTAAACTGTAACTGCTTTGTCATATCTCTACAGTATCTTATTTGCATCCGATAACTCAGGTCACCTTAATGCATGAGTATCGTGCCTTAAAGTGACTTAAGTTTTTACTTAATGCACTAACAAAATAATTAAATACTTTAACGGAGTGAACAATGAAATTATCTGATTTATTTAAGGTCAGCCTAGTAGCAACTGCAATGACACTAGCTGGCTGTGGCGGCGATATCGAAATTACACCAACTGTAAACGATAACAGCTCGTCAACAGATAACAGTGTTAATAATTCAAACAATACAACTGGTTCAACAACTGAAGAAGAAGCTGTTTGTGCAAGCTACGAATCAGATGCAGGTACGGTAACAGGCGTAGTAAGTGGCATTGATTGTTTATACAACGACTCGTTTGCAAGCAAAACAATTTCTATCACAAGTAACATTACTTTCGCTGAGCTACCTGATGGCGGTGTTCACGTTTTTGAAGATGCATTACAAATTGGCGAAGACGGCAGCACAGTAGATGGCTTTGAAGTACCAGCAAACGGTCCAACAATGACTGTTGAACCAGGTGCCGTTTTAGCATTTGGCTCAGGTGAAGCAATTGTACGTATTGCACGTGGTGCAAAAATTCAAGCGGTAGGTACTGAAGAAAAGCCGGTTGTATTTACTTCGGCAAACGCGTTTGACCGTTTTGATACAGCAGGCGAAGGCGCACGCTACGCAGATTGGGGCGGTATCATCATTAATGGTAACGGCATTACTGACCAATGTACTGATGCAGAGCGTGACGGTGGTACGTGTAACGTAGCCTCTGAAGGTATTACTAGCTACTTTGGTGGTAACGATAATGCAGACTCTAGCGGTAATATTAAATGGGCTAAAATTTGGTACGCAGGTTCAGGCCCTCGCGTTGGTGGTGAAGGCGATGATTTGAATTCACTAACACTAAATGCAGTTGGCTCTGGTTCTGAGTTTGATTACCTACACATTCACCAAGGTTTTGATGACGGTATTGAAATTTTTGGTGGTGCTACAACGCTTAAACACGTAGCGGTAACAGATACACAAGATGATTCGTTTGACTTTGACGCAGGTTGGCAAGGTAAAGCTCAGTACTTATTTATTCAACACGGTACTGTGACACTAAACGACGGCACTGTAGTTAACATGGGTAACAATGGCTTTGAGTCTGATGGTGTTAAAGGTTCTTCTACCGAGCAAGTGTCTCCATCTAACCCAACGGTTGCCAATGTAACGGTTGTAACTACCGATGGTAACTCGGTACGTGATGACGACCCTTCACAAGCTTACAAGTTTGATGACCAATTTAATTCAAGCATTTACAACACTGTTATCGTTAAGCAAAACGCAACTAACACGCAATGTATTGAGTTCTCAGGCGACGGTGAAGCACAAGCAGATAAAATCTCATTCACAAGCTCTGTAATGGCGTGTTCTGCAAACTTTACAGATACAGATACGTTTGCAAGCGGCCCATTAGAAGGTCAAACAAAAACAGCGTGGTTTGAAAATGACGGTGCTAACCAAATCTTAACTGATGATGTTGCAGTACTTGCAGATAACGGTTTTGCAACGAACACAGCAGCTGCAGAAGTAACTGTTACTGCAACAGATTTAAGCACAAGTGATTCATTTTTTGAAAGCGTAAACTACATTGGTGCGGTATCGGATCAGGATACAGACTCTAGCTGGTATAAATGGGTTGAAGCGGCTGTTACAGCAGCAAATGCTGACTAAATAGCACACCATTATAACCTCTGATTAAAGGCGCCTTGTGGCTTGTTATTTAAGCGTCAGGCGCCTCTTTTGTATAACCTGATTAGGATTATCTCATGTCTAAAAAGCATAGACTCAATCAAATTACCTGGGCAATTGGTTTAGGTTTAGTCGCTCATTCGACTAGCTTAATTGCTGCACAAGCCGATGAACAGTTAACAAACGAACAAGAAATAGAAGAAGTTGTTGCTGTAGGTACGCGTTTACAAGGGAGCGCTGCGGCAGTTGTAGAAGAACGTAAAAACCAAGCCTTTGTTGCCGATATTTTAGGCTCTGAACAATTATCACGCACGGGCGACAGCGATGCAGCATCTGCGCTTCGTCGAGTGACAGGCCTAACGCTTGTTGATGGTAAGTTTATTTACGTTAGAGGCCTTGGTGAGCGTTACTCTAGTGCGCGTTTAAATGGCGCTTACATCCCAAGCCCAGATTTAACCCGTAACGTTATTCCGCTTGATATTTTTCCTGCAAGTATTATTGAAAGTATGGCTGTTCAAAAAGCTTACTCTCCAGACATGCCAGCAGCGTTTGGTGGCGGTAATATAGATATTAGAACTAAAACCGCACCGAGTGAATTTACAGCAGGCATTGAAGTGGGTGCAGGTTACGATACGGCATCAAGTGAAGGTTTTACCTACAATCGTAACGAAAGTGGCATTCCAAGTGAGTTATCACAGGCTATTTCAACATACCGTGGTGATTTTAGTATTGGCAATATTGTTAGTAGTGAAGGCTTTGAAGATGGCGATTTAACGCGTGCAGAACAAGCAACCGCTGTTAATAACGCACTTTTAAAGTCGCTTCCTCGCGATTATGAGTTAAAAGAAGAGTCGTTAGACCCGCGTTATAATATTAAAGCCCATTATGGTGATAGTTTTGAAGAGAGCTATTTTGGCGGCAAGGTTGGGTTTTTACTGGCAGGTGCTTACAAAAACGAATGGGATTTTGAAGAACGTTTTAGCTCAGTTATCACCCAAGATTTAGAAAACGAAGAAGGCAATGTTGATTGTACAACGTCGTTAGCGACCAGTGAAGATGTGAGTAACTCGTGTTACAACACAGTCAAAAATTCGCAAGTGACAACTGAAACCGAAAGTTATAACGGTTCATTAAGCTTGTCATACCGTTTAGGTACGCACAGTATTTCTGCTCAACAGCTTTACATTATTGATAATGAAGATGAGTCTGAAATTGCTATTTCGCAAAGCCCTGCGGGTAGTTCTACGTTTAGTATTGCGGGTGATGGGATTGCAAACCGTAATCATGAGTTTAATTACGAAGAACGCCAATTAAACATTACTCAAGTTATGGGCCAACATACCTTTTTAGATTATTTTGGTATTGGTGCCGATTGGCAGTACACCGAAGCTAAAGCAACGACTGATATACCTACCAGTGCCGATTTTGAGTTTCGTGACTCTTACAATAGTGATGGCAGCTATGCCGGCTCAACAATTACAGGGGATGATAACCGTGTAATTATGTCATACACCAATATGGAAGAGCGTGTTAAATCGTACGGTGGTAACTTAACGCTGCCGCTTAGCTTAGAGTCTATGGAAGTTGAGTTTAAAGTTGGTTACGATTTTTCTGACAGAGCCCGAATATTTAATACCTCAAGCTTTGCTATAAACAATAGTGGTGGCTCAGGTATTTCAATAAACGACGGTAGCACTGATGCGCTTAATAATAGTGGTTTTTTAACTGACGACTTTATTGATAATAACGCTGTGTTAGTTGACTTTAATGAGCCAACAGCCCCTGATGCCGATGATTACATTGCTGCGCAAAAGGTGGATGCAGGTTATGCGTCTTTCGATGTATTTTATGATCAATGGATAAGAATAAGCGGTGGTATTCGTTATGAAGAATTTAAACAATCTTCTATCGGTACATCGAGCCTTATTTTTGATGAAGACGATTTAAATACCTTTTACGATCCAGATAAAATTCAAGCAGGCTCTGTTATTACCGATGATTGGTATCCGGCACTGTCTGTTACCTATGTAGGTGGCGATGATTACCAAGTGCGCTTAGGTTATGGTGAAACAGTAGTACGCCCTGATTTTCGTGAAGTAGTGCCTGTTACGTATTACGACCCTTTGACCGACATTAGAACGTTTGGTCGCACAGGTATAAAGAGTAGCCCAATTAAAAACTACGACTTACGTTATGAATATTACGGACAAGCCGGTAATTCATTTAGCGTAGCGGCGTTTTATAAAGATATTACTGCGCCAATTGAAACAGTTTTAAACATTGGTGATGAAGATTACTCAGCATCGTTTATAAATGGTGAAACAGCAGAAGTTTATGGTATTGAAGCTGAATGGCTACAAGACTTAACATTTGTAAGTGAAGGCCTATTTACTAGCGGTAATATCACATTAAGTGATTCTGAAGCGTCTATTGACCCAGCACTGGCGGGTACATTAACTAATCCTAAAAAACGTATGACAGGCCACTCTGAGTATGTAGTTAATTTACAATTAAACTACGATTCGTTAGATGGCATGCACAGCAGTTCATTAGTTTATAACGTATTTGGTGAGCGAATTTTAGCAGCGGGTGTTGCTAATAGAGATGACGCGTATGAGCAGCCATTTCACTCACTTGATTTAGTTTATACTTATTACCCTGATTTTAATTCTAAGATTAAGTTTAAAGTTAAAAACTTACTCGATGAAGATCAAGAGGTAACACAATCAGACATTATAGTGCGCTCTAAAGAGCAAGGTGTAACGTTTGATTTAAGTTACAGCTACGAGTTTTAATTTTCTTCCCAAGGAAGGGGGATATAATAAAACCTAACTACCGATTAGCCCTGTATTTAATACAGGGCTTTTTTATGACTATGAAAAATATTTAAGTTTCGCTTTATTCACTAGTTTTAGGGCGCTTGGGGTGTTAGGTTAGCTTTATACTAATCGACTTAAATATCTAGTCATTCTAGTGTGCTCAATAAAGCGCTAAAGGCGTTATAAATTTTTGATGCAGAACAGCTACATACAAAAATTTATGGCTGGTTATCTCGCTATTAATTTGCCGCTATAAATGATTAATAACTTAATATGATTGGTTTTAATAAAAATTAATTCTCACGCAATGAATTTTAATTTTTAATGTATTAAGGCATCTTTTATGAATCAAACAGTGGAAAAAACAATGAAAAAAGTAGGATTGGTCGGTTGGCGTGGCATGGTTGGCTCTGTGTTATTAGAACGTATGCAACAGCAAAGTGATTTTGCACATATCGACACCACCTTTTTCACCACCTCACAAGCTGGGCAACTCGGCCCTGATATTGCTGGCGACGCAAAACCGTTATTAGATGCAAGTGATGTAAATGAACTTGCTAAAATGGATATTATTGTTACCTGTCAAGGTGGTGATTATACCAAAGCGGTTTACCCTAAATTACGCGAATCGGGTTGGGATGGTTACTGGATTGATGCAGCTTCTGCACTTCGTATGGTTGATGACAGCATTATTGTACTTGACCCTGTAAATAAAGATGTCATTGAACAAGGTTTAGAGCAAGGCGTAAAAACTTTTGTAGGTGGTAACTGTACCGTATCGTTAATGCTACTTGCTTTAGGTGGTTTGTTTGAGCAAGACCTAATTGAGTGGGTAAGCCCAATGACTTACCAAGCGGCCTCTGGTGCCGGCGCTCGTAATATGAAAGAGCTTATAGCACAAATGGGCGCTATTCATTCAAGCGTTGCCGAGCAACTAGATAACCCAAGTTCAGCTATTTTAGAAATTGATAAAATAGTGAGCGAAAAAATGGCTTCAAGCGATTTACCACAAGACCAATTTGGCGTGCCGCTAGCCGGTAGCTTAATTCCTTGGATTGACGTACCAATGCCAAGTGGCCAGTCTAAAGAAGAGTGGAAAGCTCAGGTTGAAGCGAACAAAATTTTAGGCTCTTCTAAACAGCCTGTGCCAATTGATGGTTTATGTGTACGTATTGGTGCAATGCGTTGTCATAGCCAAGCGATGACCATTAAATTACGTGAAGACATTAGCGTAGAAAAAATTGAAGAAATTTTAGCTTCGCACAACGAGTGGGTTAAAGTTATCCCAAATGAGCGCGAAATTAGTGCAACTGACTTAACCCCAGTAAAAGTAACAGGTACTTTAAGTATTCCTGTTGGTCGTATTCGTAAATTAGCCATGGGTCCAAAATACATTAGCGCATTTACCGTGGGCGATCAGCTGTTATGGGGCGCTGCAGAGCCACTTCGTCGTATGCTTCGCATCATTGTAGACGGTGAATAATTTCTGCATTTAAAAGTGTATATTAAAAAGGGGTTAGCGTATTGCTAACCCCTTTTTTAATTATTTTAGTTAAGTGACATTGCATACTACTTTATTTTTTCCTTCGTGTTTTGCTATGTATAACGCTTTATCTGCTAAATCTATCGCTTTGTCTATTTGAATAGTTGCACGTTTAATGCCTAGAACGCCAAAGCTTGCTGTAACATTTATAAATTGTTGTTTGTATTCAATGGGCTTACTTGCAAGAGTAGTACGTAGAGTATCGGCAAATTGCTTTGCTTTTAGCTCTGAATCTCTGGCTATCAGTATTACAAATTCTTCTCCGCCTATACGGGCAAATATATCTTCTTTATTTAAACACGCTCTTACCCGTTTTGTTGCTTGGATTAGTACTTCATCTCCACCTGCATGGCCGTATTCATCATTTATATTTTTAAACGAGTCTATATCCCAATATATAAGCGATACGTGTTGTTCGCAGCTTAATTTATTTTCAAGCTTTTTTTGGCCAACGTCGTAAAAACCACGTCTGTTTATACATTGTGTGAGTACGTCGGTCATGGCGAGTTTTTGCATTTCTTGCGCTAAATCTGAGGCCATTATAAAAATAATAAATACAGCCATACCAACATGTGCAGTTGGGACTGTTATAAAATTAATGAGTGTATATAAATCTAAGTAAGCTTGGTTAACCTGGCTGCCTTGCATTAGTGCGATAGTGGCCGCAATAAATAAACATACGCCGCACAAAGTGTAAGTAATGGCAGCCCCAATTTCAGCGGGTAGCGACTTAGGTTTATGTTTTATTATAATGACGGCGTTTATTAGCAGCAGTAAAATATCGTAATAAATATATAAAGACATAAACAAACCAACATGAACGTTCACGGCTTTATAATAATAAACTGCAGCTAACGTAATCACGGCTAAAGCTAACAAATAATCGATTTTGATAGGGCTTCGGGCACGTATACTGTGTCCCCATGTTCCCAAAATAACAGACCCCATAGAAAAGCTAACAGCCAGTAGCCAATAGAAGGTTTCTGATTCGAAGTAGGGCCGCAATAATATTGTACCCCATTGACACGCAGAGCACATAAATGCGCAGGCCCAAAATAACGAATATGATTTTTTCCCTAACGTATACCACGCCATTAAAAATATAACTGACCAAACAATACTGGTTAGTAAAAGAGTAATTAAAATAAAAAAGACTGGGCTCATAGGTTATATGTTCTTGTGTTAGTTACTTTTTACTGTAGTTGAGGTTGCTTGGGAATTCGAGTAAAGCTATGTATTTAAAAATTCTATTTGTAAATATTTATGTATTGTGTGTACCCACAACTCCTATGAATTGCATTTTTTGGTATAGCTTTTGCTCGTACTGATCTATTACACCTTTATTCGCTCGGTTTTCGCTGTTTAGTGGGTACTTAATTCACTTATGCAGGTATTTTTTACTTATGCCGAGATGCTAAGCCTTCACATAAGGATAGATAATGGCTTCTACTTTTAAAAATACACGCAAAAAATGGTTTTATGCTTTAGTTGTTACAGCCTTGGGGTTAATTTTACTCAGAACTTTAGCCCCTTATGCGGTTCAATATTATGTAAATCAGCAGCTTGAACAAACCCAAGGCATAACAGGGCATGTGGGCGATGTTGATTTGTACTTATACCGAGGAGCTTACGCTGTTGATGAGGTAGAAATTTACGCGGTAGATGCCACGCAGGTGCCTAAGCCGTTACTGTCTATTGATACACTTGATTTTTCGCTTGCGTGGTCTGCTTTATTAAACGGTAATTTTGTCACCAACATGGCTTTTACCCGCCCAGAAATTGTTATTTATGATAAAGACCCAACTACCGCAGAACAAAACCAACAGGTGAAAGATGAAACCACCTGGGTAGGCCTTGCTAATGATCTCGTGCCTTTTTCAATTGATACGCTACGTATAGATAATGGTAAAGTAACCTTGGTTAACGCCACCAGCGAAGGAGAGCAGCCTACTTACGTATCAAATATAAACGCTAACATTAACAATATTACCAATGCACAAAACCTCTCTAAAACCTTAGTTACGAGTTTAAAAGTAGAAGGGCAGCTAATGGGCGAAGCTAAGCTGTCTTTAAATGGTAAATTGGACCCTTTTAGTGATGAAGCTAATTTTGATTTTAATGTTGAAGTGCAGCGCTTTTCGGTTAAAAATCTCGAAACTGTTTTTAAAGTGTATACCCCATTTGACATTGAAGCCGGCGGAATAGATGGCGCAATGGAATTGGCCGCTAACAATAATAACTTAAATGGATATGTAAAAGCGGGTGTGCACGATTTAAGTGTTTTTTCGTGGCGCGAAGATATAGAAAAAGATGATGACGGTCTATTTACCGCTATTTTTGAAGGCAGTATTGATTTACTCAGCTCGTTATTAGAAAACGACGAGTCAAAGCTGGTGGCTGCTCGGGTGCCCATAGATGGGCAGTTAGATAACGCTGATGTATCTACTTTTGAAGCCGTGGTTTCGGTATTAAAAAATGCGTTTTTTGAAGCATTTAAAATGAAGGTTGATAATGTAATTTCGTTTGAAAGCACGCAAGAACAACAAGGTGAGTAACTAAAAGCCCTTTGTATTAACTAAATACAAAGGGCTTTTTAAGTTTTAGCAAGTAAAATAGATCAGCTATTTATTGGAGTTGGTAATATCTGAGGTTTTACTTAATAACGTTTTTAGCTCAGCTATTTGCGCTTGTAGTTCAACCACTTGTCCTTGCGTTGCAGGAAGTGAGTTATTATCCGCTTTTAGCTCACGGGCATTTCGATGCTCCTCGCTCATTACTTCTAAAATGGCACCTACCATCATGTTTAAAAACACAAACGCAGTCAAAAAGATAAACGTGAGGTAGTAAATCCAGCTTAGCTCGTACACCGCCATGGTTTCGTACATAATGTCGGTCCAATCTTCAAAGGTAGCTATCCTAAATAGCGTTAACATTGAAATGGATACATCTTGCCAAAGTACCGGGTTAATATCGGCAAACATCATACTGCCCATGGCTGCGTAAATATAAAAAATAACAAACATAAGCAGTGCTATATAGCCCATTTGCGGAATGGCTTTAAGCAACGAATTTACAAGCAAGCGCAGCTCTGGGATCATAGATACTAAACGCAGTACCCTAAATATACGCAGCAATCGGGCAAGTAACATAGTTGATCCTGCAGCTGGGTATAAGCTGCCAAGTACAATAATGGTATCGAATATATTCCAGCCCTTTGAAAAGAAGTCTTTTATTCCTTTACTTGCAATAAAGCGAATAATGAGTTCGATTAAAAAGAAAGCTGTGATCCCTACATCCATCCAATTTAGAATAAATTCTACGGTGGGGTGAAGAGAATATGTATGAGCACCTACGGTGAGGGCAGAAACAACAATGACAGCTATAACAAATGATTGAAATATCTTGCTTTTGTCTATACGCTGAAACAGCTTTTGTAACTGCGACATCATAATTATGGGTCCTATGCAAAGTCAGGTTTTTATGACGCTAATATACAATAATATTGTTGCTTTCGATAACGAAAGTGTAAGGAACTCTAATGTTAATCAGTCAAATAACTAAAAGCGCATTGCTGTTTGTGGGATTTTCGGTACTTGCAGGGTGCAGCTCCGACGCTCGCTTTCACGAAATTCAATCAGCACGTTTAGATGAATGTAACTATAAAGCCGATAAAGAATATTACGAGTGCCTTGAAAATCAAGATAAAAATTTTGAAGAGTATAAAAAACAGCAAAGTGAACAAACACAATAATTTATGACTAAAACACAAAAATTGCGTGATAAACAAATACGCCAAGCCCTCACCAACGCCTGTGAACAAATAAAAGCGACTCATTATGGTTTTGCTTATTTAACTCACACCATTGATTTAAAAAACGAAGCAAAGTCACTAAAAATAAGCTGCTATTTTGAAGACGATATAGCCTATAACGACACCGAAGCGCATTTTTCTCAGCTAGTCGATATTATTCACGCTGAGCTTAGCAAAATAAGCTTACCGGTAGCGGCTAAGCAAATAGCGTTTTTAGTTGATTAACATTGGTTTGCCTAGCTATGGACGTTATAATTACCAAAATTATTTTTAGGATGTAAAGCATGGCTGTTCCATCGCGCTCGCAAATCACACCAGGTACAACCGTAAATATTGTATTAAAAGAAGATCAACGCAGCGGCACATTAACTCAAGGTGTAGTTGAGCGTTTATTAACAAAATCACCTAATCACCCGCATGGTATTAAAGTACGCCTAGAAGATGGTCAAGTCGGCCGAGTAAAAGAGATTTTATAATGACAGCGTTAACTGAGCAGGAATTTTGGGATTTAGTGACCACGCCTGAGTTAGGGCTCGACCCACAAAGCGTAAGCGACAACTTAAAAGCTAAATTGAGCGAGTTAACCGACGAGCAGCTCATTGCTTTTGATAAATTTTTTGGTATTCACATGCGCAAATGTTTTACCTGGGATTTATTTGGTGCCGCATTTGTTATGGCTGGCTGTAACGACGAATACGGTTTTAGCGAATTTAGGTGCTGGCTCATCTCCCGTGGGGAGACGGTATTTAATAACGCATTAAGCAATGCCGACTCACTTGCACAGTGCTCCCCTGTGTATTATTTAAATGAGCAACCTTACCCTTATATTGATGAATACGACTTAATAGCCGGTTTATTATTTGAAGAGCGCAACGACGACGAATTACCTTTTGTACCCTCAGGCGAGCAACCTGCAGGTAAACGCTTTAAAGACAAACCCAAGTTTTTAAAACAAAGCTATCCGCAATTATTTGCAAAATACTGGCAGTAAAGTCACTCTTAGTGGTTTATTTATTTAGTAAATAAACTACTTTGTTTTATTACTCGTAAAACATAACTACAACACTGCATTACATAATGCTAAGTGCTGCGTCCTTTTTTTAGATTAAATCTCTGTTATAGTTATAAAAGTTAGCGCCGCACGTTACTTATTACGAGGATACGCCCACTTAATGAAAACCTTACTTTGTTTTTTAATTTCGACAACCTTTATTAGTGCATCTGCATTGGCTGCGCCGAGTAATAAAAGCCGTTTTATACCGTTATTAAAAACAATGCTTGGTGATTACCAGGTGGTAACTGCTAACTCCCCAGTGTGTGTGGATAGTCAGTTGAGTTTAATTAACCCAGTTTACCCAGACGCGGGTTTTAAATTAGGCGAGCATATTGCGTTTGAAAGTTTACACAACGGCACCCGTACAACTAAAAAGCCAAATTTTTGTTTTGTAACTAGCTCGTATAAATACAAAAGTGATGGTGTCGATAACAGCTTAAAAATGAGCCGCTGTATTGAGCCCAATAACGAAAAAACCATCAGACAAAGCATTAAATTTACCAGTGTTACAACGCTCAAATATACGCAGAATACCCCCGCAGTAGAGTGCACATTTGCAAGGCAAGTTGATTAACTTACTTGCAATGAATTTGCGGTATATCGTGCCAGCGCGTTGTGTATTGGGGCGATAAGTAATCTCTGTTCATATGCCAGCCTTGGTTTAGTTTGCTGCTGGCTAGGGTGAGTATGCCTTTTCCGTAGCGGTTGTTTATTGTATCAAGACACTGCATTAATTTAGGGTTATCGGCACTTTGGCTAAATAAATCAGTTTGCTGATACTGCACCGAGGTAAGCTCTAAAGCGCCTACACCACATTTATAAAACCGTACACCTGGTTGGTAAATATGAGTAAATACTTCTGATACTGCATTGGCCATTACGCAGGTATCGTTAGTGGGGGTGGCAAATTTATATATAAACGACTTTTTACAATAGCGGTCTTCGTGTTTGCCAGTGGCGGCAAATATATAAAGCTGTTTTGCTAATGAGCGCTGCCCTCGTAGTTTACTGGCAACCGTGGTTACGTGGTTAATAAGGGCGGTTTTAAGTGCAGTTGGCTCACTGATCCGCTCACCAAAGCTGCGAGTAGAATATATTTCTCGCTTATCTTGGCGTACATCGTCCCATGTTAAGCACGCTATACCATTTAGCTCACTTACGGTACGCTCTACCACCACACTAAACGCGCGGCGCATGGTTTTAGGGTTTTGTTGTGCCAGATCCCACGCGGTATGTATGTTCATTATATTAAGCTTTTTAGCTAGGCGCTTACCTATGCCCCATACATCGGCGCAGCTCATTCTTTGTAAAATTGCTTGGCGGCTTTGCTCGTTATTTATAACGGCCACCCCATCAAACCCGCTTAGCTTTTTAGCTGCATGGTTAGCGGCTTTTGCCAAAGTAGGGGTTGGGCCAAAACCAACACCCACAGGGAGTTTAGTTTCGCGCCAAACGGTACGCCTTATTGTATGCCCGTACTCGTGCCAGTTTTGTATAAGGGGTGTGTAGCCATTAAAGTGCAAAAACGACTCATCAATACTGTATATGTATTGTGTGTCGCAAAAGCGGCCAATTACGTTCATCATTTTGGCGCTTAAATCGGCGTACAACTCATAGTTACTCGAACGTACAACCACCTTGTGTTGCTCAAGCAGGTGCTTAACTTTAAAATAAGGGCCAAATTTAGGAATGCTTAAGCGCCGAGCTATCGGGCATACCGCACATACGCAGCCATCGTTATTAGTTAAAACCACCACAGGTTTAGAGCGAATAGCGGGGTCGAACACTTTTTCGGCACTGGCATAAAATGCAACGGCATCGACTAAGGCGTACATTTTAATAGCTCAGGGCTTGGGCGGTGCATTCTAATCGATAGTGTAACCACTCCCTCTAACTGAAACTCATCAGCTGAGGTTAGTTGTACCGGCTTATGTAAAGGCGATGCAGAGAGTAACCGCGCATTGGTTTTATCTAATAGCTTACACACAAATAAGCCATTTAAGTTGGCAACAATAACATCGCCGTTATCGGCTTGCTCAGCACGGTCTACAAGCAGTAAGTCGCCTTCAAAAATCCCCACCTCTTGCATGGAATTACCCGAGGCAATACCAATAAAGGTGGCGTCGGGGTGCTTTATTAATAGCTCATCAAGAGAAACACCGAGCTCGGCGTATTGCGCCGCGGGCGATTCAAACCCACACACACCGGCTTCTATATAAACGGGAATAACAAACATAACACAACCTAAAACGCATATACTGTATAAGTGTACAGTATATGCGTTTTGTGTAAGTTATGCCAAGAAATGAAAGACAGATCACGCCATGTTTTTGATCATTTGTTGCGCGGTATCTAAAAAGTCTTTGATTTGCTGCGGGTTTAAGTTTTTACACATTTGATCATTTATTTGCTGCTCAGAGGCTAATAACTTATCAAACAATGTATTGCCTTGCTCGGTGAGCGACAAAATAAAGCAACGTTTGTCGTGCTCACTTGCTTGCTTATTAATAAGATTTAAGGCAATAAGATCTTTAATTAAGCGGGCAATTTGGGCTTTGTCGCGCTGTGTTTTAGTCACAATGTCGTTAGCGGTACAGTTAGATGTACTGGCAATAATGTGTATACAACGCACGTGCATAGCATTAATACCCAGGTCGCCTGCGTTAATAGCCTCGCGAATTGTTACGCGGTAATTTTGCATCAGCTCAAATAGGGTATTTGATAAAAGCGTGTTCATAAGCTCTCTAATGGTTGACAATATCAATCAGTTTGTTATAGTTGATTTTATCAACCAATGGGGCATTGTGCAATGCTTGCTTTAAAAAGCAGTTAACTATTTTGTTAAACGAGGTGATTTTAAATGGGTAAACAAGTTCGCAAAGCTACGGTACTAAGTACTGAACAAATAACACCGCATTTACAGCGCATTGTTGTAGGCTCAAGTGAGTTTTCGGATTTAACACAAGCACATATTGGCAGCTATGTAAAAGTGCTTATTCCCCAAAATGGCAAAGTTGATTTTAATTTAAAAACCGCGTGTATGCGCTCTTACACAATAAGAGACGTTGATGATGCAACGGGCGCGTTAACGCTCGACTTTGTAATAAACATGCATCAAGGTCCGGCTACGCACTGGGCTATAACTGCAAAAGTAGGTGACGAGGTTGGCATAGCGGGCCCAGGTCCTAAAAAACTTGATAATTACCAGCATCCGCATTATGTATTACTAGGCGATTTAACCTCAGTTAATGCAATAAAAGGGTACATGCAGCAGTTACCCGCCAGCGCAAAAATTGACGCGTTTGTGCATGCCCCTACTGAGCAAGACATTATTGATTTAAACACGCAGCGCGATGTTAATTGGTTAATTACAGATACACCGGATACCGATATGCTCAGCGCGCTTAACAATTTGCCACACACAAACGAGCCACCTATTGTATTTATGGCATTAGAGGCAGGGTTAGTACGTAAAGCAAAAACCTTACTTACCCAGGATTGTAATATACCGCGCAGTAATATAGTTTCCTCTGGCTATTGGAAAAAAGGCGTAGACTCAGAGGGTTATAAAAAAGAGCGCCAGCAAAGCCCTGAGCTTGCATGAATACCTTAGAGCAAAACAGCCTAACGCTATTTTGCTTTTATCCGTTACCTAACTTGAATTGAATAAATAGCAGACCCATTTAAGTGTTTTATGCTGATGATGAAGCCCATTGTTAGCATGCATTTTAAGGAGCTGCTATTTTGTTATCTTCCATTCCCTTTTCGTTATTAGAGCTTGCCCCCATGATCAAAGGGGACAGCGTTTCTCATACGCTCAATAAAACCACTAAATACGCCCAGCGCGCCGACCAATTAGGGTTTAATCGCTTTTGGCTAGCCGAGCACCACAATATGCCCGGTATAATTTGTGCTGCTACTTCAATATTAGTAGGTCACATTGCAGGTAAAACTCAGCGTATACGTGTTGGCTCTGGCGGAATAATGCTGCCGAATCATTCGCCCTTAGTTGTGGCTGAGCAATTTGGTACGTTAGAGAGTTTATACCCTGGACGAATAGATTTAGGCCTTGGCCGCGCCCCTGGTAGTGATCCAGTAACTAGCCGTGCGCTAAATAATGATATGAGCCGCGCAGAAAACTTCCCGGTCGAGGTAACAGAGCTGCAAACATTATTAGGCCCATACAATGGCACACACCCTATACGTGCTATTCCGGGGGAGGACACAAACGTACCGCTTTGGTTATTAGGCTCAAGTTTGTTTAGCGCCCAATTGGCCGCGCAAAAAGGGTTGCCTTATGTATTTGCAGGGCACTTTGCACCGCGTTTTGTACACGATGCCATCGCACTATATAAGCGAGAATTTAAAGCCTCAAATGTACTCGATAAACCCTATGTAATGCTTGCCTTACCGCTGGTGGCAGCAGAAACCGATGAAGAAGCGCAGTACCTCTCTACCACCTCAAAGCAACGCGTGCTTGAATTAATACGCGGCAAAGAGCTGTGGCTAAAGCCACCGGTAGAGAGTATGGAAGGTTTATGGAGTGAGCAAGAGCGCGCCCACGTAGAAAACTTTTTAAGCTTAAGCGTTGTGGGCGGGCATGTGAGTATAAAACATAAATTACAAATGATAGCGAAAGAGCTAGAAGTGGATGAGTTTATATTTACCAACGATGTTTACGACAGCGAAAAACGCCACCGAGCCCTAGAAATTTTAATGGAAATAAAGCATTAATTAAAAAAGGAAGTGTTTAGTTAAGCAAGCGTACACACAAGCCTTGCTACTATGTAGACATCATTAAAAGTGAATACAAACTTATTAACTTTAAGTGATGTCTGAACAAACACTTTCGATAATTAAACATACTTAGGTTGCCAAGGATAAGGCCCATTTTGCATTATTTATCGTTCTGTTTTTTCAATCAAACTGATTTAAACAATCAATTTTAAGACATTGCTTTTATTTTTTATAATGTAGTTATTAACCAAACATCATTAAATTAAAGGAAGGTACACCGTGAACGCTCTAACAACCGCATCGGCTAATTCAGTTACTCATACAGCGCAGCCAAAAGTTGCTCTGATAGCTGAAGGTGGCGGACAACGAGGGATATTCACAGCCGGTGTATTAGATGCATGGTTAGAGCAAAACTACGACCCATTTGATTTATTTATTGGCACCTCTGCCGGCTCGCAAAATTTAACAAGCTATTTAGCGCGTCAAAAAGGTTACGCTAAACGCTTAATTAGAGGGCTTTCGCGTAACAAACGCTTTTTTCAACTAGGGCGTGGTTTAATGGGTAAGCACATTGTTGATTTAGACTGGTACTTTGAAAAAACCACCGAAGTAAACAGAGCCCTTGATTTTAAAACAGCAAAAACCAGCCTAGGTGAGCGAGAGCTGCTTATAACGGCAACCAATGCACGCGACAGAAAAGCCTATTACCTTTCACCTACAGGCGAGGGTAAGCAATGGCGAGATTTGTTAAAAGCATCGAGTGCGTTACCTTTTTTGTATAAACAAGGCGTTAAACTTACTCCTTGGTTAGGTACAAAAGCGGCAAACGAAGAGCATTTAGCTGCAGAGCAATCGAGTGAAGATTTTTATTTAGATGGCGGCTTAGCTGCGCCCTTGCCTGTACGCGAAGCTTATAACCGTGGCGCACGAAAAATCGTGGTAATTAGAACCGTTGATGAGCATTTTCAGGCGCAAACTGCATGGGTTCAAAAGCTTAGAACATTTGCATGTGCATCAGGCTACTGCCCAAAAACACTTGATTACTTGATTCAACACGAGCAAGCATACCTAGACGAGCTAACGTTTATTGCCAATCCGCCTAGTGATGTAGAAATTATACAAATTTTTGCAGAGAAAAAGCTACACAGTAAATTATTAGGTAGCTCAAACGACGATTTACGCTTTGATCATAAGCTAGGTGTAAAAGCAGGCCGCGCTTATTTAAAAAGCCAAAACGCACGTATAGTAGATTACGCACACAGCTACGCCATGTAGCTGTGATTAACGCTTAAACTTAAATTACTACTTAAGTTTAAGCGTTGGTAAAGTGCCGTGGCAAAATTAAAGCTCTGCTTTTTTTAAACTTATCGATGGCTTTTTATTGCTAATTACCGCGCCTAATAAAATAAGCGCTAAAGCAATAAATACTGACCAACTAAAAGGAGCCTGCGAGGCGAGTATTAAAATAAAAGTAGAAAGCACCGGCGTTAAAAAACTTAACGAGGCTAATAGCGATCGGTTACCAAATTTTAAACCATGATCCCATAAATAAAATGCACCTCCCACTGGGCCTAATCCTAATAAAATAGCGCCTAGCCATTGTGAAACAGACAAACTAGTAACGGTTGTTTCAAAATAAAAATGTGCACAAAGGGCAAGCACAGCCACAATAAGCGAAAGCCAGCCTATGTCATCTACTTGGCTATTAAATTGCGACATTAAATAAGAATAACTAGACCACAGGACTGCGCAGCATCCTGCAAAAAAATACCCTAAATAATACTCACTATTGATAGATAACCCACTGCCATCGGTAATTAAACTAAGCGTGCCTAAAAACCCCAATAATCCGCCTAATATTGCTTTAAATTTAGACCCAGGGGTAGCCACAAATACACCCAGTAATAATGGCCAAAGGTACACAATTAAGCTTACCTCTATTAAGGGGCCGTATTTTAAAGCCATAAAATAACAAAAGTGAAAACCAAATAAGCCAGTAACACCTATTACAATTTGTTTTTTAGATAGCTTAGGAGGGGTTAATAATGGCTGTTTTGTAGCGACACGTTTTACTAATAAAATAATAAAAGAAAGTGCAAAGCACATAAAAAGTAACTGAAAAGCCGGGAGTGCTTTGGTTAAATTACCTAGTAATGCTAAAAGCCCCCACGAAAATATTGCTAAAAACCCTATGTGTGTTGCCATAAATTACCCTCCGTAAATACTAAGTACTGAGTGTATCAATATAGGTTTTTAAAAATATGCTAAAAAGACGGTGTTATTGTTTGCTCTGACGCTATTTAACCTACGCTCTGCTTGAGCTTGCTTTATTATTTCGTGTTTAGGTTATCTATATTACTGCTTTGCAAACGCCTTAGGTGGCTGCCCAAAATATAAATTAAACCGGCGGCTAAACGCAGAGGCATCGTTATAACCAATGCGCTCGCCTACTAAAGCAATCGGTAAGTCTGAATGGGTTAAAAGGGCGCGAGCGTGCTGCATTCGCAACATAGTTAAATATTGCAGCGCACTCATAGTGGTACTTTTTTTAAACACAGTTTTAAATTGTGTAACGCTTAAACAGGCTATATCGGCCAGCTCTTTTAACGTGTAGGGGTAGGCTAAATTTTGCTTAACAGTGGTTATTACATTATCTATTCGCTTATCAATATTACTGTGGCTGCTTTGCTCAGAAAGTAATAAGTAAAATAAATCAAAAGTTGAATTAGTAAGCTTTTCATCGCTAACAACGAGCAGTTGTTGCTCTATAAACTGTAAGTAACTTAATAAACGGCTATCTATTGAAATTTTAGGGCATAAAAGGTTAATAAGGTTTTCAGGGAGCGCGTCTAAATCTGCCACAATAAAACGCGCGGCTTCATCGGCCGTAAAGGCATGCACTACGTTTTTCTCTATAACGATACAACTGCCCGTACTCACCGTTGTTTTATAGTCATTATTTAACGTTATAAAAATTTCCCCGTGTAGGGGTAAAACGAGTTGATGGTAATTGTGCTGGTGGCGCTTTATATCTTGCGAATAATACCGAATAGAAAGCTTATTCATTGCCTACTCCAATACCTAATACATAAACCGAGTATTGCCTAACATACTTTAAGTAAAACATGGCGTTAATTAAACCTAAGTAGATGACAATAATATACTGGTTTCGCTATTTAAAATGCCTTCTATTTCGCGTACTTGCCTGAGTACGCCATCAAACTCACCTAAATTTGCCGCCTGTATTTCAGCCACTAAATCCCAAGCGCCATTGGTTGTATGTAACTTTGTTAGCTCTGGTATGCCGCGCATGGTTTTAATTACCTGCGATGTAGATTTACCCACCACTTCAACCATCATTATTGCTCTTACAGCTTCGGTTTCTATGTGTTCGTGTACACGCACCGTAAAGCCTAATATAGCGCCCGATGAGACTAAACGGTCTAAGCGATTTTGCACTGTCCCGCGCGACACCTTTAAAACATCGGCTAGGGCTGAAATAGAAGCGCGGCCATCTTTTCGTAATTCGGCTATTAATGCGTTATCTAATGAGTCGTAAATGTAAGGGGTCATAAAACGCCTTGGGTTATGTGTTTATTACAAATTACTAAATTTGTACTTTAATGCATAGCAATTTGCTAAAAAATACTATTATTTGTATAAACTTTTGGCATTTAAAGTAACACCTCTGGCCTATAAACTTATTTCAATTAATTTATTTAGTCATTAAAGAGGTATTTATGAGTCATTTTATCGCACAACCTAAACAAGGTGTTCCATTTGTTAGCGTACAGGCAATGGCCAAACTTATAAATAGTGTCGGAATAGAAAACGTATTGCTTGAGCTTACTCAAAGATTAGAACACGACTTTGCTCGCTGGGACGAATTTGATAAATCGCCACGTTATGCAGCGCACTCTCCAGATGGCGTAATAGAGCTTATGCCCGTAAGCGACGGTAAAATGTTTAGCTGTAAATATGTAAATGGTCATCCAAAAAACACCTTTAAGGAGCTTCAAACCGTGGCCGCGTTTGGTATTTTGTCGGATGTTGATAGCGGCTATCCGGTTATGATCAGCGAAATGTGCTTACTAACAGCCTTACGCACAGCGGCCACATCGGCGCTTGTAGCAAAATATTTAGCGCCTAAGCACTCAACAACGCTTACATTAATTGGTAATGGTGCACAGTCTGAGTTTCAGGCATTAGCTTTTAAAGCCGTATTAGGCATTACCCACATTCGTTTATACGATATTGATAAAAATGCCTCACAAAAAGCGTTTAACAATTTAAGTAACTGTGGCTTAAACGTGACTATTTGTAATAGCGCAAAAGAGGCCGTACAAGGCGCGCACATTATTACCACCTGCACAGCCGATAAAAAAAATGCCACTATTTTAACCAGCGATATAATCCCTCAGGGCGTGCATTTAAATGCCATTGGTGGCGATTGCCCAGGAAAAACAGAGCTTGATTCACAATTATTAACGCGCGCAAATGTGTTTGTAGAGTACGAACCGCAAACCAGAATAGAGGGCGAAATACAGCAAATGAGCGAAAATTTTGCCGTAACAGAGTTTCATAAAGTAATTAATAAACAAACACCTGGGCGTACAAGTAACAACGAGCTTACAATATTTGATGGGGTAGGCTTTGCAAGCGAAGACTTTACCGCGCTGGTGTATATTAAAGACGCGCTGGTGGCTGCGGCTGAGTTTGAACTACTTGATTTAATTACACAACAAGCTGATCCGCGTAATTTATTTTCGGTACTTAATAGTACACAACCATCAAAAACACCTAAGCAAGAGCAAGTCGCATGAGCCACATAAAGCAAGCACCAACAGCGGTGGTGATGGTGCGTCCGCATCACTTTACATCTAACCCACAAACCATGTTAGACAATACGTTTCAAAGTACCTGTAACTCACAAAATCAGAGCCAGCTTGCCTTTGACGAAGTCACTAATGCGGTTAAATTATTACAAAACGAGGGCGTAACGGTTCACCTTTTTGAAGACGAGCACACACATACGCCCGACTCAGTGTTTCCTAATAACTGGTTTTCTACTCACAACAGTGGCGAACTAGTTATGTACCCAATGTACGCAGAAAACAGAAGGCTAGAATATCGTAAAGATATTATTGATTTTTTGACTAATCACTATAAAGTGTTGTCTGTGACTGATTATTCATTTTTAGCGAAAGAAAATGCATTTTTAGAAGGCACCGGATCACTTGTAATTGACCACCAACATAAGCTTGCTTATGCAGTAGAGTCTAAGCGCACTACTAAAACAGTGGTTAATACGGTGTGTGAGCAACTAAAGTTAAAGCCTGTTGTTTTTAACGCTTACGACACACAAGGTACTGCTGTTTATCATACTAATGTATTAATGTGTGTAGCTACAGAGTTTGCCATGATCAGCCTAGATATGGTGCCAAATAGTCAGCACAAACAATTAACTAGCCATTTTATACAAAGCCATTTAGAAGTAATAAACTTATCTAATGAGCAAATAAGTAGCTTTTGCGGCAACGCAATAGAGTTACAAGGTACAAATGGTCGTATTTTAGCACTCTCACAAACGGCGTTTAATGCACTTACAATCGAGCAAAAAGCAGCAATACAAAAAACAGCTAAACTTGTTCCGTTACCTATACCAACCATAGAGTCGGCGGGAGGTTCGGTTAGATGCATGATTGCTGGCATACACCTGCAAAGTAAATAACCTAGCACTAAGTCAACATACTAAGGCAGCTTAGCTGCCTTAATCTATGGCTAACATGCATTATTAAATGCCAATTACTCAACTACGCGCTGAGTAAAAACATAATAAATACAAAAGGATTAGCCCATGTTCGATACCGTAGTAAAAAGTGTAAATGGCCTATTATGGGGAGAAGGCCAAATACTAATCTACATACTACTGTTTGCAGGTATTTGGTTTTCGGTACGTTTAAAAGCAATTCAAATAGTAAAATTTAAACACATGTTTAGCCTGTTAAAAGGCAGTAGCAAGTGTAAAAAAGACGACATTTCATCATTTCAAGCATTGTGTACAGGCCTGTGTGCCCGTGTAGGTACAGGTAATTTAGCCGGGGTCGCTGTTGCAATTTCACTAGGCGGAAGCGGCGCCATATTTTGGATGTGGGTTATAGCCATACTAGGCATGGCAACCGGCTTTGCCGAAAGTGTATTAGGCCAAGTATATAAAGTACGCGACAGCAATGGCGAATTTAGAGGTGGCCCCGCTTATTATATTCAACAAGGTTTAGGCAGCCGTGCCTTTGCTATTGTGTTTGCCGCGTGTTTATTTTTAGGTTACGGCTTTACCTTTAGTGCAATGCAAACCAATACCATAACCGATGCACTAAACTATGCGTTTGAAGTACCCACCTTTTATTCAGGCTTAGTAATTACCGTATTAGCAGGCTCAATTATATTAGGCGGCTTTAAAGCCATTGCCCGCTTTGCTGAGCGTGTAGTGCCATTAATGGGCATATTATTTGTAGCAGCTGCCGTTATTATTACAATTATGAACTTACCGCAAGTACCGGCCATGCTTAAAGATGTATTTTTATCGGCCTTTGGTTTGCAAGAGGCAGGCGCAGGTGCAATGGGGGCAGCCATTAAAAATGGTATTCAACGCGGTTTATATTCTAACGAAGCCGGCGCAGGTAGTGTGCCGCATGCTGCAGCAAGCGCAAGCCCAATGCCTAATCACCCAGTTACACAAGGGTATATACAAATGCTTGGCGTGTTTTTCGATACAATTGTACTTTGTAGCTGTACCGCAGTAGTTATTTTATTAGCCGATGTTGATATAAGCGGCGAAATGGAAGGCATACGTTTAACCCAAAGCGCTATGACCGCCCATTTAGCACAAGGCGGTGTTTATTTTGTTGCAGCTGCAATTACCTTATTTGCATTTACCTCGGTAGTAGCAAATTATGCCTACGCAGAAAGTAACCTGCATTTATTTAAGCTCGATAACAAAGTAGGGCGCACAATTTATACATTACTTTATTTATCAATGATGCTGTGGGGCGCATCTGCATCTTTAAAAGAAGTCTGGGATTTAGCCGATATAGCATTAGGGTTAATGACAGTGGTTAACGTAATCGCTATTATATTGCTCACGCCAACTATTTTGTCTGTTAATCGCGACTACAACACACAAAAAGAAAAAGGCATAGAGCCCGAATTTAAAGTAAAAGACGTTAAAGTACAGGGTAAATGCGAAAGCGGCATTTGGGATTGATTCCCGTATTTTTAGCAATTTTAACGATAAAAAGCGGTTTTATGGCAACATAAAACCGCTTTTTAATTTTGCATAATTATTCAATTTTGGGTTATGTGAACAGCACTAAAATATAAGAATAACAAGGTAAATTGATTTAATGATCGACATTCACGCAGGTAAAACAGCAGCAAAAATTATTAACGAGCAGGGCTTTAAACCGGAGTTATTTACCTCTTTTTTAGGGGCAAGTGGCGGGCCTAAATGGTTTACATTATTTGGCTTAGATAAATATATTTTTGGTGAATTTTTTAAAAACCGTACCCAACCACTTAATTTAATTGGCTCATCTGCCGGCGCTTTTCGCTCTGCGTGTTTTGCACAAAACGATCCCGTTGCTGCCATTGAGCGATTAGCAAAATCGTATTCGCAAACTAGGTACTCAAGTAATAAACCAACACCAAGTGAAATCACAATAAAAGCGCGCGCATTACTTGAAGATGTTTTTGGCGATAACGGCGTAACCGAAATTATAAATAACCCAATATTTAAAGCGCACTTTATAGTGGCAAAATCGAATGGCTTTATTGCTAGCGAAAATAAATTAATACAGTTAATGGGTTTATCAAAAAGTTATATGTTAAACCGCGTTAACCGAAAATTATTAGGCTCGCAATATGAGCGTTTTATATTTGGCCCAGCAACAAGTGACTTATCAATTACCGACAGCTACAATTTTAAAACGCAAAACATAGCGCTTACTCAAAATAATTTAAAAGATGCATTACTTGCATCGGGTTCAATACCGCTTGTTATGCAAGGTATAAAAAATATTGCAGGCTCGCCGCAAGGAATATATCGCGACGGCGGAATTATCGATTACCACTTTGATTTAAAAATTAATAACCCAGGCTTAATTTTATATCCGCATTTTAATAGCGAGCCAAAAGCAGGGTGGTTCGATAAAAATTTAAAACGCAAAGTATCACCTCTTAATTACGATAACGTGGTTATGATTACTCCATCAAAAGAATTTGTAACAAGTTTACCGTACGGAAAAATCCCAGACAGAAACGACTTTACCGATCTTGATGCAGACACGCGTATTAAATATTGGAATATAGTTTTTAGTGAAACAGAAAGGCTAGCTGAAGCGTTTGATAAAAAGTTAAAAAATGTTATTAATTTTTAAAAATAAAATATAGTTTTATTAGTTGCTATAAGAAGTCAGTTAACATAATTAATTTTAATCGTGTTAACTGACTTCTTATATAACATTTAACCCAAGCTTTTAAAGTCGTAAGAATAGATGTAAATAGTTATTTAGATATCTCTTCAATGTACTCCTGAAGTTTATTTTCAGCATTATCCTTACCAAATAGAATTTGGCAGACTTCATGTAAACCAGGATCTGAAAGAATATCTTCTTTTCTTACAACCAGTGAAATTTTAGAACGTCGACGTAAAAAATCACTGAGTTTAGTTATCATTTCCCGCTCAGCAGCGTGTTCAATTTCCACACGTAAGTACTCCGAATTCTTAATAAGGAGTTCGCCTTTTTCAGGTGCTTCACGAATTTTTTCTAGCATGTTAATCGCATTTCTGCCGTAACGTCTCCAAAACCGCTTACTAAGTACCTCTGTAGATGTTTTAGGTGTTAAACCATCCAAATTCATTAATTTTGCACGATGCATGAACTCATTTTTAACGGTGTCGTCAGGTTCACCGTACCATTTGTAATCTTCATAAGGTAACTTAATACCTAATCCAGTGACTAAATCAGCCACTTCATCGCCTACATTAATACAATCTGTTAGTTTTCCGCCAAAGATAGAAAGATATTTTTGATCACTATTTGTATCTATAGCGTGCTTGCGCGATAACTGCACCCAGTCAGCCTTACCATTACCGTCTTTTTTAATTGCTAATGGTCTAACTCCACAGCGCTCGGCTATAATATCATTTTTTGTAATTGGCTTTTCTAACTCTAATAATTTGTTAGCATTATCAAGCACAAAGTTTCGATCCTCATCAGTCACTTGTGAGTGCGGACTATGAACTTGTGTATCGGTTGTACCAATACACGTTTTTGGGCCCATGGGGATCACAAAAAACAACCGACCATCATCTGCAAAAAACGTCAGTACTTTGTTACTGTTAGTTATCTTATCAACAATAAGGTGAATACCTTTTGAAAATACATGGTGATGTGCTGTGGTTTGACTATTTGTATTGTTAATAGGATCAACAAATGGGCCTGCTGCGTTAATAATAACTTTAGAGCGGATAGTAAACTTCTCTTTAGACATCTCGTCTACTGCATTTGTAGTCCAAATATCATTAGAGCGAGTAGA
The DNA here is from genome assembly GCF_005886415.1 of Pseudoalteromonas sp. S327. NCBI lineage: Bacteria > Pseudomonadati > Pseudomonadota > Gammaproteobacteria > Alteromonadales > Pseudoalteromonadaceae > Pseudoalteromonas > Pseudoalteromonas sp. S327. The sequence continues at coordinate 201,653 of NZ_PNDP01000016.1, forward strand.
GCCCTGCGAACTTACATAGTTAGCGGCAATACACCCATGGCTCATACTAGAGCGAATAAAATTGAAAACAAAACGAGCATCGTTATCCAATAAAAAACTGTCTGAATATTCAAATCCAGCCTCTACATTTTTTGTGTTAATGACTGGCTCTGATGATTTTATTTTTTTTGCATTGAGGTATCTAGGAGATTTAGTAAAAAAACGGCCCATAAACCAATAGAGAATAGTACCTAAATAAACAAAGAATGCCGGAAATCTAAAGCCTTTTTGGATACTTGTAAAAAAGCGAATTTCTTTAACAGTAGAAGGATAGCTACGCATTAAATGGTTTCTACTTTTACAAAGTTTATTAACCAAATTATATTCATGACTTTCTAAATATTTTATGCCACCCCAAGCTAAATTTGATGAGTTTGAACTAGTGAAACCAGCAAAATCACCTTTGTCTATCAAGGCAACTCTAGCGCCCTTAGCGGCTAAAGCAGCAGCAGATACAGCACCGTTAATACCCCCTCCAATAATCAAAACATCATAAATATCTTGAGGAAGTTTTTTAATATTGTTGTCTCTAAGTTGACTCATTTGTTGAATTACCTATTTTAATATCAAGCTATTTAGACCAGCTCAATTAAATTTAAAGTATTAATGTCCTAAACGGTATTTATCGTGCTATCAAAATTTATACTAGGCATGCAGGTAAGTAAGTATACGAGTAATAATAAAAATACTTTCGATATTTTTATTATTTAACTCAAGATTTGTTACCTAACATTTAAGTACTTGACACAAGTAAGCCTTCAAACGAAATAAAAAATTAATTGATCTGATTAACAAGGATGACCAAGCTACTGCAGATAACTATTGTATTTTAAGACTCTGAATAGCTATAACAGTACGAAGTTATTATTTACTTCGATTTTCTTTTTATTAAAAATAACATTTAATAACGAACATTTGCAAACATTAAAGTACATAAATGAAAATTAGTCTAGCTATATCAAACCCACCGTAAAGCAATAAAAAACTTAGGAGTTTAATTTTTTCCGCTATAGTTTTTTGACACCCCATTGAATCAATAGTTACTACGGCGTTTTGATATCCAATAAATCAAGCTAGGCTGAGCCAGTTGGAGGTTTATTGTTAGCTATCGTTATTTTTCTTGATACAACAGCTATTGTCGGCTGAAAAGCGCTTGTTATATCGATTGTATGTCTCTTTGGCTTCTTATCATTAAAGCCACAAATAGTTTTACCATCTATGGCTATAACGCCAACGTTTGTTGCTATATGTGCAGCCTGTGTCCAACGTATAAAGTTTTGTTGTAATATCTATCCTATTAAAAGCATGATCATTTTATCTTCTTAAATAACTCTCTACGTTAAAAATTATTAATAGCTGGCAGCATAGGGGCAGGAGGGAGAGCAATACAGGAAAATGCAGAGAGTAATTGGAGATAACAACTCTATGTCATAATTTTGCTTTGTTATCGCGCTATTTCCTCAGCGCTATAATAGATCACTAATTTAATACAATAGGTATGACTTTTCAGATGATATAGGTGAATAGTACCATCTATAGTGTTGTGAACTGGAAGACTACTTTCAAATAAGACATATTTTTCAAGCAAATCAATCTCATTATGAGCAACGTATTCAATGCTTTTCATCCATCTTCGGTGCAGAACACACCTACAACGAGAGTGAATAAGATAGCATGAAGATTATATTCGACTCTAGATTGCAGTTGTTCGTCGGATATTATTGAAAAATGTTCATCAAAAATTAATTGTATGGGACTTCTGCTTATCAGAAGCCTATTCGATCATGCTGTAGCTAAAATGGAAAGCTCATGATTTCCCCATGATGAGGGAAAATCTATTTAACTGTTATGTTAAGCTTTTACTGAGCTATATGCAGTTCGACATCGTGCTCATTGAGTAAAGTAAGTATACTTTCGGGTGGCTGAGCATCGGTAATAAAGTTATCTGCCTGCGAGATATTACCTAATTTTACCATCGCATACCGACCGAATTTAGAGTGATCTGCAGCAAGTAAAACTTTACGTGAATTTTCAATGATTGCCTGGGCTACGCGCACCTCACGATAGTCAAAATCAAGTAACGCACCATTTTCTTCTATGCCACTAATACCTATAATGCCAAAATCCATACGAAATTGTTTAATAAAATCCTCTGTGGTCTCACCAATAATCCCGCCATCTCTGTGCCTAACTTCTCCACCTGCGATAAGTACAGAAAAATCTTTCTTAACACCTAATATAGCTGCAACATTAAGATTATTAGTTACAACTTTCAAATTTTCATGACCAAGAAGTGCTTTCGCGATTGTTTCTGTTGTAGTGCCTATGTTTATAAATAAGGAAGAGCCATTAGGTATCATACTAACTACATGCTGTGCTATTTTTTGTTTAGCTTCTAAGTCCATGATTTTTCTAGTTTGATATGCTGTATTCTGAATGCTTGAAATGGCACTAGCGCCGCCATGATGACGTCTCAATTTATTTAAATTAGCAAGATAAGCCAGATCTCGTCTTATTGTTTGTGGTGTAACTTCATAATGACTTACTAGTACTTCAATAGAAATTGAATCTCTTTCTTTTAATAATTTTAGTATGGATTCGTGTCTTTGGTCTTGAGTCATTTTTTTCGCATTTTAAATTTAGTTAATAGTAAATTATAGGTTAAGAGCTAACAAATGAAAATCACATATAAATAATTATATATTAAAGTTGTATTTTTGTTGTATGTAGCAATTAATCCATGTAATAGTACAAAAACGAAAATAACCGAAAGTAAAAGTGAAAAAATAATGAATAACTATATCCTTTCAATTGATCAAGGTACGACTAGTTCTAGAAGTGTGCTATTTGATTTAAATGGTAATATTGCATACCTAGAACAACAAGAATTTGACCAGCACTTTCCAAAAGATGGTTATGTAGAACATAAACCAGAAGATATTTGGGCTTCTGTGCAGCAAACAATGACAGCTGTAATGAAACACCTAGACCCTCAACACGATAAGGTTATTGCCATTGGTATTACTAACCAACGTGAAACGACAATAGTATGGGATAAAATTACTGGTGAACCCGTTTATAATGCGATTGTATGGCAAGATAGACGTACGTCAGAGTTATGTAATGATTTAAGGGCCGCAGAAAAAGAAGAGTTAATTAGAAAAAAAACCGGCCTTTTAATAGACCCATATTTTTCTGCAACTAAAATAAATTGGATTTTAGAAAATTGTCCCTATGCTAGAGAAAAAGCAGAAAAAGGCGATTTAATCTTCGGTACTGTCGACACTTATTTATTGTGGAAATTGACAGGTGGAAAAGAGCACCGCACAGACGCAACGAATGCTTCGCGAACTATGCTCTTTAATATTCATACCCAAGAATGGGACGCGGAATTACTTGAACTTCTGAATGTGCCAATAGAGATGTTACCAGAAGTAATGGATTCATCAGATGATTTTGGCGTAACAGATGAACGCTATTTAGGTTACGAAGTACCTATTCTTGCAATGGCAGGAGACCAACAGGCAGCGTTATTTGGGCAAACTTGTTTTCAACCAGGAATGGCTAAAAGTACCTATGGTACAGGATGCTTTATGATGGTTAACACTGGCGATAAAGTACTTGAATCTGAAAATAGACTTCTCAGTACAGTAGCTTATAGATTAAATGGGAAACCAACTTATGCGCTAGAGGGGAGTATTTTTATTGCAGGTGCTGCAATTCAATGGCTTAGAGACGGTCTACAATTAATCCAAAAAGCTGAAGAAACAGAGTCACTTGCATGCAATACCTCGCTAGATCACGGTATATATATGGTACCCGCTTTTACAGGATTAGGTGCTCCTTATTGGGATTCTAATGCGCGAGGTGCAATTTTTGGCTTAACCCGAGATACGGGTATAAAAGAGATCGTAACAGCTGGATTACAGTCAGTTTGTTTTCAAACTAAAGACCTTCAAAAGTCAATGGAAGCTGATGGCGTAAGACCACAGGTACTAAGAGTTGATGGCGGTATGGTAATAAATGGCTGGCTTATGCAATTTTTGTCTGATGTTTTAGGAGCCGAAGTTGACCGTTCGACCATAAGTGAAACTACTGCTTTGGGTGTAGCTTACTTAGCAGGTCTAAAAGCGGGTGTATTCCCATCACTTGAATCATTAGCGACTAACTGGAATTGCGATAAACGATTTGTTCCTAACATGACTAAATCAAAACGTGATGAATTATATGCCGGATGGTGTAATGCGGTAAAAAAAGTACAAAGCGAATAATAAGCCACTTAACTATAAAACCATAGCAACATATCTATTAAGGTTTATTAGTGGAGACTATTTTTATGATATCACTACATACTCCAAGCGTAAAAATAAATAAGTTGATACTTATTTTATGGTAATTTTCAGCTGTAAAAAAGTTTCAAAATATTCATGGCTTATACTTATGCAATAGATATCATTATTGAGGGTGGTTTTATGTTTATAATTAATAAGGAATATTAAAATGTCACCTTTCTTAGCAGAAATACTAGGAACTGCACTGCTTATTTTAATTGGGGGCGGAGTTGTAGCCAATGACATACTAAAGAAAACACTAGGCCATGGCGGCGGTTGGATGACGATTACCACTGCTTGGGGACTTGGTGTTTTTATCGGTGTGGTTGTTGCCGGTCCCTATAGTGGAGCACACCTTAACCCTGCAGTAACAATAGGCTTAGCCGTAGCTGGATCATTTCCATGGTCCGAAGTTCCAAGTTATATTTTAGCGGAATTTATTGGCGCGATGGTTGGCGCTTCGTTAGTTTATGCAGTTTATAAAGATCATTTCGATGCCACTGACGATCCCACCTTAAAACGAGCTGTTTTCTGTACATCTCCAGCTATACCAAATACGTTTAGAAATATACTTAGTGAAATAATAGGGACCTTCGTTTTATTAATTTGTGTTTTTTACTTCTCTTCAGCTGAAATTGACGATGGCTCTGGCGTAAAAATAGGCTTAGGTTCAATAGGCGCTATACCTGTTGCTTTTGTTGTTTGGGGTATTGGACTTTCTCTGGGCGGGACTACTGGATATGCAATAAATCCAGCTCGAGATTTAGGCCCGCGAATTGTACATTCTTTATTACCAATAAAAGGTAAAACTGATAGTAACTGGAGTTATTCATGGATCCCGGTAGTTGGTCCAATAATAGGGAGTGTTTTAGCAGCTTTATTATATATACTAGTTAAATAATTGAAATATAGTTATTTAATTTGACTAAAAAATGATTATACACAGACTACTTTTCTGAACACACAAAAGAAAAATATAATTTATATAAGCAATATAGTTAAATAAAAAAGGGCGTGTAGCCCTTTTTTATTTAAAGCTAAAGCTATTACCAATACAAAAATATAAATAAAAAGTATAAAAATTTATATATCGGAAGGCGGGATTATTGATTACCACTTTTAACTAAAAATTAATAATCTAGGCTTAATTTGATATCCACACTTTAATAGCGAATCGAAAGTAGGGTGGTTCGATAAAAATTTAAAACGTGAAGTATAGCCACTTAATTACGACAATGTAGTGATGCTAGCCCCATCAAAAGAATTTGTAGCAAGCTTGCCGTATGGAAAAATTCCAGACAGAAACGATTTTACCGATCTTGATGCAGACACGCGTACTAAATATTGGAATATAGTTTTTAGTGAAACTGAAAAGTTGGCTGAGGCGTTAGATAAAAATTTAGAAAATAAATCATTTAGTACCATAGATATTATGGGATAGGATTATTTATTTAGTTACTTGTTATAAATAAGAAATTAAAAAGGAGATTTTATGAAACTATACAAATATTTATCTGCTGATGCTGCTACGGCATTCTTAACAGAGCCTACACTTAGGCTAAGTCAGAACAATAGCCAGAATGATCCTTTTGAAGTTTTACCAACAGGAATAGATATAAATAAAATAAAAGATGTCAGCCAAGAGACTATAAAAATTTGTGGGAGAGAATTTAATTCGCACAGAGATATAAATCCATATTTAGATTTATATGGTTATGTGTCTTTAAGTAAAAATAAAGAAAGTATGCCAATGTGGGGTAACTATGCAACTAACAGTAAAGGTATATTAGTTGAATTTGAAGTTGATGAAGAAGATCCATTTTCTATTTTTGATATAAATAAAACTAATGATATTGAAGCCTACCTGAGTGACAATGTTATTTATAATAGAGAGCGAAGCTATAGCAAAAATATCACTACTTTATCAGATGAAGAGGTTAATAACTTTTCGAAACATTATTTCTTTAGTAAACATGAATCTTGGAAGCACGAGGAAGAATATAGATTTGCACTACCATTTACGAACTGCAATAAAGTCATAACACTTGGTAATTCAAATGAAACCAAAAATAAACTGAGCTCACTGGGTTATAAAGGTGATTTAAGAGAAAAAATCAATGATCTATCTAATGTGTTTTTTCTAGCAGGGTTTTGTGAAAATGACCTTTCAAGATGGAATTCAGTTTGGAGAAATTACGAAGCTTATCAAGTGATGTTCTTAATTAAAGTTAATCCAAGTAAAATATCTAAAATTTACTTAGGAGTAAATTCAGATGTAAAGAAAATGAAAGAAGCAATAATAGAGGGGACTAAGTTAGCATCTGGAAATAGAGGAAGGTTTTATAATAGCTATGAAAATTTTAGAAATGTCTATAAGTGTAAACTTGACAGCAATTTATTTGAATTGAAATATGAAAAACTTACGTAGAATACTTTAGCATAGAAAGATAGAACACAACCCATAAATTACGTTATGTTAAATTGTGATGTTTATAATAAAGCGAGCGTGATTATACAAACCAGCCCGCTTTTAGGAGAGTTATGAGGGGTTAATTTAGCTCAGAATCTACCCAAAATTTAGTGCCTTTTAGTACAGCTTGTAGTGCAAGGCCATTTTCGGTTAAAGAATATACTGTAACCTGATCTGCAATAGCTTCGGCAACCAATGCACCGCCTTTATCTTCATATTTTGCTGCTGCATCTGCGTTTCCGCCAAATGCCCAACCGTGTTCAATAAATCTATTTACTGCTGCTTGGTTATGAAAAACCATAACAACATTAAAGTCTTTAACACCTAAACCTAGGCCTAAACCGGCTTCGCCCATATTCATGTAAGTTGATTTACCGGTTAAGTTATTTTTTACTACACCATAACCACCACCAAAACTGGCTAAAACAACATTGACGTTTGCGTTATCAAATACAGCGTAACCAGCCGAGTTGGCAATTTGTTTTTTAACATCGGGTTTTTGTGCATATAATTTGTCTAGTGTATTTGATTTCATGCTTTGTACTAAAGAGCGTTTTTCGCCTGGTGAAGCACTGCCCGTTGTGGCACAACCTGTAAGTAAAACACTTAATGTAATTACACTTAAAATAATAAACTTTTTCATAAACTTTCCTTAATAAGACCTAGCAAAACTAAATCAGTAAAAATGTGTAAATAATTAAACTTTCACTATGTCCAATACTAGACAGTATCGGACTTTAACGTTAAGCTGTAAGTCTATTATTTTATTGAATATTTACACATTATGCTTGTTGCTTTAGTTGATACGTTAAAACAATTAAGATACCAAATTGCTCATCTTGATGACGATACTCTTAAATCAGAATACCCAGAACTTGCATCCTTTATACAGCAAGTTGGCTTGACTGTAACTGAATCAAAGGCTGATCTTAAATTTTTATACCAGTTTTTATATGTTTACGGACGAAAATCAGAAGCAACATATAGTCGTTTTCGAAATGAGCTAGAACGCTTTTATTTATGGTCTTGGTTAATTGCCGAAAAATCTGTGTTCGATTTAAAACGTGAAGATATTGAAGCCTATGTCGATTTTATGGTTGAGCCAGATAAAAAATGGGCATCAACTTCTGTACAATGGCGCTATAAGGATGAGCAAGGTATTCGCCGATTAAACCAAAATTGGCGCCCTTTCATGCAAAAAGAATCTATAGCAAGCCAGCAAACTTTGTCGGCTATGTTTACCGCATTAAATGTGTTTTTTAAATTTGCGATTTTAGAAGAACGCACATTTGCGAACTTTGTACCTGTGGTTAAAAAAAATAGCCCCTATTTAGTGGTTCAGTCTCAAATACAAATTCCTGATACTTTAAGTGATATCCAGTGGGAATATGTATTTGGTGTAACACGTGATTTATGCGAACAAAAACCAGATCTTGAGCGTAATTTATTTACCTTAGCTTGTTTAAAAGGGTTATATTTACGAATTTCTGAATTGTCAGAGCGCCCGCAGTGGTCACCAGTTATGTCACACTTTTGGCAAGATAATGACGGCTTTTGGTTTTTACGTATTATGGGTAAAGGCAATAAACTTCGTGATGTTACATTAAGTGACGATTTTGTTGAATATTTAAAACGCTACCGATTATACAGAGGGTTACCCGCCCTACCTCGCGTTGACGAATCAGAACCATTAGTTCATAAAATTCGTGGCCAAGGTGGAATGACCGTTAGGCAAATTAGGCGTTTAGTACAACAAAGTTTTGATTTGGCCCAACAATCTTTACTTGATGATGGTTTTAAAGATGATGCAGAACAACTTGAAGCGGCAACTGCACATTGGCTACGCCATACTGGTGCAACACACGATGCACAAACACGGCCTTTAAAACATTTATCGGAAGATTTAGGGCACTCTAAAATTGCGACAACCGATCAAATTTATATTCAAACAAATATTAAAGAGCGAGCAAAATCTGGCGTTAAAAGGAAAATTTAATGGAATACTTAGTGATAGCATTTATTGGTTTTTTATTTTTAGTTTACTCAATTTCTATTAGGCAATTAGAGCGAACAGAAATTACAGGACCTATGTTTTTTGTTTTAGGTGGAATAGGTTTAGCGTGGTTACTGCCCAATGAAGGCGACGAATTAAAAACGGGCATAGATTTTTTATTACCGTTAATAGAACTGACTTTAAGTATATTTTTATTTTCTGATGCGGCTAAATCTAAATTAAGTGTTTTAAAACATAGTTTTCAGTATCCTAGTTTATTATTGTTTGTTGCCCTACCCCTTACCTTACTTTGTGGTATTGGTGCTGGACTATTTTTATTTACAGAGTTATCACTTATTCAAACTGCATTGCTTGCAATTATTTTAACGCCGACCGATGCCGCATTGAGTAAAGGTTTATTAGCAAGTACAAATGTACCTGAAAAAATTCGAGAAGGTATAAATACTGAAAGCGGATTAAACGATGGTTTATGCGTACCTGTGTTTTTAATATTTATTTTGCTTGCTAAAAATCCTGATTCAGCAATAACAGCATCGCAAACATTAGGTGTGTTTTCGCGAGAGTTAGGTTTAGCTGTATTAATAGCGGTTACATCAATTGCTTTATTTATTCCGGTATTAAATTTTGCAATGAAACGTCATTACTTTGCACAAAACACTAGTCCATTTTTACTATTAGGTTTTGCCATGGCTATTTTTTCAATAACGCAGTACTTTCATGGAAGTGGTTTTATTGCTGTATTTATTGCGGGTTTGTTATTTGATAAGTTTTCAGACACGGGTGTTCGAGCAGAACTGATTGAAGATTCTGAACATATTGCTGATTTTACATCGTTAATGATTTGGTGCCTGTTTGGTTTTGTATGTGCATATTTAGTTTTACCAAATATGAATAAAGAAATAATTATTTATGCGTTACTTAGTACTACGTTAATTAGAATAATTCCGGTTATGTTGTCGCTTCAATTTACAGCGCTTAATATAAAAGAACGTTTTACATTTGCATGGTTTGGACCGCGAGGTTTAGCATCGATTGTTTTTACTTTAATGGTTATAGATACACAAATAGAAAATAAATACGACATTGCAACTATCGCTATGACCACTATTTTATTTAGTGTGTTTATTCACGGTATAAGTACAAAACCAATTGCAGATAGTTTTGCTAAACAATCTAAATAACTTTTATAAAAATTAGTGAATTATTTGCCGAGGTACCAACACGTTTTTCCAGCCTCAAAATTGATCACTTAATTAAGTGAATTGGTATTAATAAAAAAGGCGTAACTTATTTTTAAGTTACGCCTTTTTTATCTTTAACTTTTATTAGCTAAGTACCTGTGCGAGTAACTCTATTGGGTGCTTAGGTTTAAATTGTTCAAAGCGTTTAACTTGGCTGCGGCACGAAAACCCGGTAGATAAAAGTTGATCTGGTTTATTTTTATCTACAATTGGTTTCCAACTCATTTCGTAAAGTGTACGAGAGTTTTCTTGGTTTTGTGCTTCGTGGCCGTATGTACCGGCCATTCCGCAACACCCGGTATTTGTTGTGTTTAGTGTTAAACCAATATCAGTAAAAATAGTTTTCCAAACACTTGCCGCTTTTGGTAATGCCGTTGTTTCTGTACAGTGGCTAAGCAATGTAAATTCTGTATCTTGCTTTATCTTTGCACTTAACGATTTGAAGGATTGAGTTTGTAGCCATTCATGTGCAAGTTGTACATGAAAATCACCGCGATTACTTTCTAAAATTGTGTTGTACTCATCGCGATAACACATAACTAACGATGCATCTAAACCAACCAGTGGCGCATTTATATCACTGAGTTTATTTAAAAACTCGGCGGCATTTTTTGCTGTTACTTTAAACTCGTGTAAAAAACCTTTAACGTGCTGTGCTTTACCATTTGGTTTAAAGGGTAATAGCATAGGTTTTTTACCCAGTGCAGTTATAAGCGTTATAAAACTTTGTACTAATTCAGCTTCATAATAACTGGTAAAGGGGTCTTGCACAATTAACACATAATTATTTTGCTCTTCACCTGAAAGTGAATCTAATAATTCAAAATTAAATTTATGCGCTTTGGCTACACGTTTATCAAGTGATGGAATACTTAATTGTGGTGTATCTACATAGCCAACCGTTTTTTTAATTAACCCACTTACTAAATTGGTTTTTACAACAGGATTAATTACTCGTGCAAATTTTGACATCAGCGGAGCCGAGGTTTCTATGTTCCCAACTAAATAATCTTTAAGTGGACGAGCGTAATAACTATGGTAATAATTTAAAAAGCGCGCTCTAAAAGTTGGCACATCTACTTTTATTGGGCATGAAGTTGTACACGCTTTACATGCTAAACATTCATCCATAGATTCTTTTACTTCGTGAGAAAAATCGTAAACGCCTTTGTTTTTTTCTCGGCTATGAACAAAGCGTTCCCACCAGGTAATAACTTCACCTTTATTAAGTTCTTTTTCTACTTCCAGTAAATCTACATTTTTAGACTCTTGAAGTCGTAACCATTCGCGCATTAATGTTGCGCGCCCTTTTGGTGAATGCTTACGATCGCCGGTTACTTTATACGACGGACACATAGGTGAATTTTCGTCGTAGTTAAAGCATATTCCGTTACCATTACAGGTCATGGCGTTATTAAAACTGGTTTTTACATCGATAGATATTTGCTTATCAAAGTAAGAACGTTTTTGACTATCTACACTTACAAGTGAGTCTTCACTTTCAATGGGTGTACATATTTTACCTGGGTTGATTCTGTTATTAGGATCGAATGCAGTTTTTATTTTACGAAGTTGATTAAATAAATGTTCGCCAAAAAATTCAGGGCCATATTCGCTGCGATAACCCTTACCGTGCTCGCCCCACATTAACCCGCCATATTTTGCTGTGAGTTTTACAACGTCATCAGAAATTGTACGCAGTAGTTTTTCTTGTTCTGGATCGCACATATCAAGTGCTGGGCGTACGTGTAAAACGCCGGCATCAACATGGCCAAACATACCATATTGTAAATTATGGCTATCGAGTAATGCTCTAAATTCTACAATATAATCGGCTAGGTTTTCTGGCGGTACTGCGGTGTCTTCGGCAAAGGCCAATGGCTTTTGGCTGCCTTTAACATTACCAAGCAAACCGACTGACTTTTTACGCATTGCGTAAATTTTTAAAATATCGCTTTTATCGTTGGTTAACTGATAACCAATTACACCGTTGGTTTGATTTGCTACGCACTCATCTAACAATGTACAAAGTGTGTTAACTTTGTCTTTTATGTCGTCGGGCGATACTGCATTAAACTCAACCATGTTGAGCCCTTGCATATTTTTATTTGGTACGTCGGTTATTAAGTCCGATACTGAATGCCAAATTATATCTTCGCGCGCTAAATTTAATACTTTGCTGTCGACTGTTTCAACAGATGTTGCGCGTGCATCTACCAAAAAAGGTGAATGACGAAGTGCAGAATCAAAACTATCGTACTTAATATTTATAAGTGTTTTAAATTCGGCTATGGGTGTTAAGTTTAATTTTGCCTCAGTGACTATACCTAATGAGCCTTCTGATCCGGTAATTAGCCTGCTCATATCAAAAGTTTGTAAGTCATCACTTAGCACATGCTCTAGGTCGTAGCCAGTTAAAAAGCGATTTAAACGCGGAAACTTCTCTAAAATAGCATCGCGCTGCGTAATAGAAATATCTAATACTGTTTTGTATAAGCTGCCTATAAGTGAGTCTTGCTCGGCGATAACTTTTGCTTTCTGTATGTCGATTGGCGAGGTAACCATAGGTGTGCCATCAACTAAATACGTAGTTAAGCCTAAAACATGATTACTGGTTTTACCGTAAACTAGTGACCCTTGGCCTGATGCATCGGTGCTGATCATTCCGCCAATAGTTGCACGATTACTAGTAGATAGGTCGGGTGAAAAGAAAAAACCATAGGGTTTTAAAAAGTCGTTTAATTGATCTTTTATTACACCTGTTTGTACTCTTACCCAACCTTCTTCTACGTTAATTTCGAGAATTTCTCGCATATAACGTGATAAATCAACAACAATACCAGGCGTTAGTGACTGCCCGTTTGTACCCGTACCGCCACCACGCGGGCCAAAAGTAAGCGACAAAAATGGGTCGCGAGATGCGGTTTGCAAAGCGAGCTGAATGTCTTTTTCGGTTTTAGGAAAAATAACACCTTGAGGAATTTGCTGATAAATACTGTTATCGGTAGAGGCAGTTAAACGCGTTGCATAGCTTGCATCGGTGTCTCCTCTAAAACCTTGATTTTTAATAGTACTTAAGTAATTTGCGACAAGTTCGGTCGCTGCATCTTGCTGTGTAATTGTTGCTATCATGACGGCGATAATTTAAGGCATTTGTGTAATTATATCATGGTGATGGCTAATAGAAATTGAAGATTTTACAGTTTGTAACACTCTTTTTGTCGTATTTTGAGGTTCTGTATTTATAATCAAGTTAAACCAATGTGTAGAGGTTTATATGAAAAAATTACTATTACAGATCATAGGTGTTTTGTTTATTTTGCTGGGGTTGTTTTTTCTGTAGTAGCTAGGGCGTGTTGACCTTTGGTTGTTGAATTTGCAGCAGTATGTTTGGTTTTTAGGCAAGGCAGAGCCTATGTAGTGTGGTTACTCCCCTTAAATAGGCGATAACGCAGCATAAATACCAAACATGCGCTGCCCAATGGGTTCTTTCTAGAGACGATTAACTCTTTGTTACTCGATTTTTACTTAGCCCACTAGGTTACAAACCTCGCGCCGCGATTTAATCGCCCCTAGATTGAACAAATTTCAATCCACAAAGATAAACACGCCCTTAGCCCCTCGCTAATATTTTTTATGACGGGATTACTGTGCTTTTCTTTTTACTACCCAAAAGCGAGGCATTATTTAAAACTATGCCAAAAAGCCTTAACTAAATCGTGTAATTATTTAGATAAAAAATTAGCACGCTAAATTATGCCACATACAAAAATGCCAGCTATTAAGCTGGCATTTTTATTAGTAACTAATAAACGCGATTATTTAGCAAGTTTGTCTGCTAGGTATAACCAAGTTTCTAGTACTGTATCTGGGTTTAGTGAAACAGAATCAATGCCCTGCTCTACTAACCATGCTGCAAAGTCTTCATGATCTGAAGGACCTTGGCCACAAATACCTACGTATTTACCTTTTTCTTTAGCTGTTTTAATAGCCATTGAAAGTAGCTTTTTAATAGCAGGGTTACGCTCATCAAATAAATGTGCGATTAAACCTGAATCACGGTCTAAACCAAGTGTTAGCTGAGTTAAATCGTTAGAGCCGATAGAAAATCCATCGAACATATCTAAAAATTCATCTGCAAGTAATGCATTTGAAGGTAGCTCACACATCATTATTACTTTAAGACCATTTTCGCCACGTTTAAGGCCATGCTCTTCTAGTAATTCGATTACACGTTTACCTTCTTCGAGGGTACGTACGAATGGGATCATGATTTCGATGTTGGTCATATCCATGGTGTTTCTTACACGTTTTATAGCTTCACACTCAAGGGCAAAACAATCACGGAAGTCTTCAGAGATATAACGTGCAGCACCACGAAAACCAATCATTGGGTTTTCTTCTTCTGGTTCGTACTGCTCACCACCTACTAAGTTTGCGTATTCGTTTGATTTAAAATCAGACATACGCACAATTACGCGCTCTGGTGCAAAGGCACAACCAAGTGTAGAAATACCTTCTACTAACTTAGAGATATAAAATTCTACAGGTGATTCGTAGCCGGCAATAATTTCGGTAATTTCTGCTTGTAGAGCGGGTGTTTGTGCATCAAAGTTTAAAAGTGCCTTAGGATGCACACCAATCATGCGGTTAATAACAAACTCAACACGGGCAAGGCCAACACCTGCATGCGGTAAACGTGCAAAATCGAATGCACGATCGGGGTTACCCACGTTCATCATAACTTTCATTGGTAGTTCTGGCATTTTATCAACACGCGACGTTAGTATTTCAAAGTCTAAAATACCTTCGTAGGTGTAGCCTGTATCGCCTTCAGCACATGAGACTGTTACTTCTTGACCCGCTTTGATTAAATCGGTTGCATTACCACAACCAACCACTGCTGGAATACCTAATTCACGTGCAATAATTGCAGCATGACACGTACGACCGCCACGATTTGTAACAATGGCTGCAGCACGTTTCATGATTGGTTCCCAATCTGGGTCGGTCATGTCGGTCACTAAAATGTCACCTTCTTGTACTTGATCCATTTCTTTAATTGAATCGAGTACGCGCACAACACCGCTACCAATTTTGTGACCAATTGCACGGCCTTCAACAATTACGTTGCTAGTACCGTTTAATTGAAAACGTTCCATTACGTTTGCGTCTTCGTTTGAGCGCACGGTTTCTGGACGCGCTTGAACTATATATAGTTTGCCGTCGTTACCGTCTTTTGCCCATTCGATGTCCATAGGACGACCGTAATGTTTTTCGATAATTACAGCTTGTTTGGCAAGATCTTGCACTTCTTCATCTGTAATCGAAAATTTGTTTGAAAGCGCTGGGTCTACATCAACAATTTCTACTTGTTTGCCGTGTGCCTCATCTGTTGAGTAAATCATTTGAATGGCTTTTGAGCCAATATTACGACGTACTACTGATGGCAACCCTTTTTGTAATGTTGGTTTATGAACATAAAATTCATCAGGGTTTACTGCGCCCTGTACAACCATTTCACCTAAACCGTAGCTTGAAGTAACAAATACAACGTCTTCAAAACCAGACTCTGTATCAATACTAAACATAACACCTGATGCTGATTTATCTGAACGTACCATACGCTGAATACCAGCAGATAGTGCAACACCACGGTGATCGTAACCTTGGTGAACACGGTACGATATGGCGCGGTCGTTAAATAAAGAAGCAAATACGTGTTTAATAGCGACCATTACTGAGTCGATACCACGAACGTTAAGGAAGGTTTCTTGTTGGCCTGCGAATGATGCATCTGGCATATCTTCAGCGGTGGCTGATGAGCGTACTGCAAATGATACATCGGCTGATGTATCGCCATGAAGTTGGCTGTATGCGTCGCGAATGGCTTGGTCTAGGTTAGGTTGGAATGGGGTATCGATAATCCATTGGCGGATATCGGCACCGACTTTAGCGAGTGTATTTACATCATCAACATCAAGCGTATCTAAAATGTCGTGAATTTTTGCATTGAGTCCAGATTGCTCTAAAAACTCATTGAAAGCGTCGGCTGTAGTGGCAAAACCACCCGGAACCTGTACACCTGCGTTAGCGAGGTTTGAAATCATTTCACCCAGTGAGGCATTTTTGCCGCCAACACGAGGAACATCTTGCATACCAAGCTCTTGATACCAGAGAACGTATTCTTGCACGGGTCTTTCTCCAAAAAACAAATTGTAGTTGTAACTGTGAGAGTTAAGAAAGAAAACCTTTTATAAAGGTCACCTTCATTCTACACTGGCATTAGACCTCACGTAAACCGTGAGTAAGCCATTTTAGGGATTAAACGTAATAAAAAGGTTAACTATGAGAACTGCTTTTTATATATCAGACGGCACAGCTATTACCTCCGAAGTGTTTGGTCACGCGACTTTGTCGTTATTTCCGGTTGAATTTAATCATAAAACTATTCCTTTTGTAGAAACAGAAGAAAAAGCAAATGAAATTAAAGCGTTAATAAACGCAACTGCTGCAAAAGAAGGTGAGAAGCCATTTGTATTCTTTACCTTCGTAAATCACAACTTAAGTGAAATTATTAAATCGGCCGATGCAATCGCGTATGATTTTTTGTCTACTTACAGTGAAAAAATAGAAAAAGAGCTTAATGTTGCGCCAGTGCCAAAAATGCATCGTACCCACTCTATTCATGAAAAAAGTTATGACTTTAGAATAGATGCGGTTAACTATGCCCTTATGAATGATGATGGTGGAAATATTAAAAACTTTTCTGAAGCCGATATTATTTTAGTAGGTGTTAGCAGAAGCGGTAAAACACCAACAAGCTTGTACTTAGCCCTACAGTACGGCATTAAGGCTGCAAATTACCCGATAACTGAAGACGACTTAGAGAGTGAGGGACTACCTAAATGTTTACTCCCTTACAAACATAAGTTATTTGGGTTAACTATTGACCCTGAGCGTTTGGCTGCAATTAGACACCGCCGTATGGCAAATTCTAAATACGCATCAATAAGACAATGCCGAATTGAAGTGCGTGAAGTTGAAATGCTTTATAAGCGACATAAAATTGCATACTTTAATTCTACCCATCATTCTGTAGAGGAAATATCTGCAAAAATCCTAATAGACAGTAACCTCGAGCGACGTAAGTACTAACCAACTAATTTACTGTTTTGCTAAAAAAAGCCGCATAATGCGGCTTTAGTTTTTTATTTATTACTTACGAGCGTCTTTTAATAAGTCAGCTACTAAAAAGCCTACCTCTAATACTTGGTCTGCATTTAGACGCGGGTCACATTGTGTTTTGTAACGTTGCGCTAGGTCATCGTCAGATAAACCGTATGCACCACCGGTACACTCTGTAACGTGCTGGCCAGTCATTTCTAAGTGGATACCACCTGCGTATGAACCTTCAGCTTTGTGTACAGCAAAAAACTGGCTAATTTCGCGCATGATATTATCGAAGCTACGCGTTTTATAGCCTGATGTCGCTTTTTCAGTGTTACCGTGCATTGGATCCGAGCTCCAAATAACTTTACGGCCTTCTTGCTGAACACGTCTTACAAGTGCTGGAAGTTTTTCTGGCAGTACGTCGGCACCCATACGTGTAATTAGCGTTAAACGACCCGGAATGTTATCTGGGTTTACTGCATCAATTAAACGAATTAGGTCATCTGGGTCCATTCCTGGACCAACTTTAACACCAATAGGGTTTTTAATACCTTTGAAAAACTCAATGTGTGCATGGTCTAATTGGCGTGTACGCTCACCAATCCACACAAAGTGCGCAGAACAGTCGTACCAGTCACCAGATAGGTGATCGCGACGAGTTAGTGCTTCTTCATAGCCTAGCAATAACGCTTCGTGAGACGTGTATAAGTCGGTTTCTTTAAGGCTTGGCGCAATAGTAGAATTAATGCCACATACTTCCATAAATTCAAGTGCGTCTTGAATTTTGTCAGCAAGCTGTTGGAATCGCTCTTTTTGCGGATTAGCGGCTACAAAGCCCATGTTCCAGCGATTCACTTGGTGTAAATCTGCTAAGCCACCTTGTGCAAATGCACGAAGTAAGTTTAATGTAGCAGCACTGTTGTGGTATGCCTTCATTAAACGTTGTGGATCGGGAATACGTGCTTCTTCTGTAAACTCAAAGCTATTTACAATATCACCACGGTAAGATGGTAAAGATACACCGTCAATAGTTTCTAAATCTGCAGAGCGTGGTTTAGCGTATTGACCTGCCATACGTGCAATTTTAACAACTGGGCATTTACCGCCGTATGTTAAAACAACAGCCATTTGTAAAATGGTTTTAAATGTATCGCGAATATTAGCGGCATTAAAGTCGCTAAATGATTCGGCACAGTCGCCACCTTGAAGTAAAAATGCACGACCTTCACATACATCTTCTAATTGTTTAAAGAGGCTTCTTGTTTCTTCTGCGAAAACAAGTGGCGGAGCACTCTTTAACTGGCTTTCTACTGTTTTCAGTTCTTCTTGATCTGGGTACTGTGGCTGCTGCAGTATTGGCAGTTCTCTCCAGCTATTTGGGTTCCACGATTGCATTTTCTTTCCTCATTCCTACTTTACCTGATATAAAGAAATTAACGTATGCATGGCCCTAAGTTCAAGGACTATATTCACTATTTACCAACTAATTTGTTATGAGTTAAATATATATAAGGTTATTTATGATTTTAAGGCTGCTCAGGCTTAGTTTTAAGCGTGTTTTAATTTTACTATTTTTATTTAAATACAATAAGTTAAATATATGAAGGCGTTTTTTTAACCATCCCAAACCAAATTGAATTCAAAGCCTTAAAGTTAACAGTTTCACTAGGAACACATCATACTTAAAGTCGGTTAAATGTAATCTTAACTTTACAGTGGTAATTTAATTAAATCAACCAAGTGACTAGAATTTATCTTGAGTGTGTGCTAAGTGATTCAGGGTTATGTAAAGCTATAATAATAAGTCCACTTTATTCAGTACAACTGTGATCAGGTTGTTAGACGATGCCAGTACTCTAATTAGGGCTACTAAAAACAGTCTGTATGAACGACTATTTTAAATATTAAGTTTCATCTTGACAGAGCAGCCTTCCCCATCATAGGAGCCTAGCGCTGTATTACAAGTATCACTTATAAGAAATTATACAATGAGTGTCCAACACTATCTAAAGTGTCGAACCAAAAAATTGATTGCTGGCCTTAAACTAAAAGCTAAATAACAATTTTACACATCTATAATATATAAAAGTATGAACAGCCCTAGCAATTACCTGCGTTACAACAAATTTCCCCATATAGCTTAAATACACATAAGTGTATTGATCACGACCGGTTTCACTAATTCTTTATGTTATATGCAAATATTCAAGCACCGAAACTCACAAGCATAAGCAAGCAGCATTAAAGAACACATCATACTTAATCTTATTTAATTGTAATCTTAGCTTTTGTAAAATAAATTAACTTTAATAGACCAGAACAAAAGGTTAAAATTAATAACTACATATGTAAGATGTGTTCTTAAGGTGAGTATGGTTTCTAAAGTACAAATAAGAAGTCAGTTTGATTTAATGAATGAATTAACATCGTTGTTGATTGATGAATTACGTGTCTGTGAATATTCAATGGCTGAGTATTATCAGCTACCAGATATAAATAGTGTTGATGAAAATATTATTCCCGAGTCAATTCCTGTAAAAAAATTATCCGGTGAAATTGCTCATAGGGCAATTTTAAATTCGTTTACTGATATTTATAAAAAAGAAAGTTTAAGTAGTAGAGTACTCAAGCGTCATCCTGGGCTTTTGGTTCTAAAAAATGCAGATGTCGCAGCATTAACTAGCCGAATACAACAAGTTAATAAAGCTAAGGCTGCTTTTAAGGAGTGTGTTTTGGCTATCGATAATAACGATGCTCGATTTGAAGCTGTTCATAACGCGGTTCCAAATTTAATCACTCTTGCAGCCTATCGAAAAATTCATTTTCAAAGTGAGTCCCCTTTTTCAGTGAGATTTACTTGGATGCATAAGCATGCAACTAAAACTCTAACTAAAAAAATGGCACTTGAAATGCTCGATAAATCTGCTGGTTATAGAAATCCAAGAATGATCGACCAACAAAAATGGCAGTCCCTTGTTGCACAAGAGCAAATGCGAGTAGCTAGTTTAGGTGAAAAAGAAAAGTTAAGAATTCGCCGCCCTACCCGAGTAAGCCCCCAAGTTAATGTTAGGTATACCGCAGAAAATAGGTATCACGTAAGTGCTGCATTGCCGTTTATTTTAATTAACCCACAGCCCGATGTTAAGTTAGGTACTTTGCCTGATTATCAAAAACCAGAGTCTCACCCGAGAAAAAAAGAGTATGACTTTTTAGTGGATAGGCTTTACTTAGAACAAGTAGATAAATAATTATGTTAAAAAGGCCACATAGTGTGGCCTTTTTGGTAAGTAGTCTAGTATTTTAACCGTTGTTATTTTTCGACTATTTCTTCTATTTTATCTTCATCAATTAAAACTGCGTTTTCGACAATTCGTTTACCACCTTGAATCTCAATACGCTTATTGTGCTTATTGAGCGTGAGTATCTCATCACAAAACTGATCTGAAGGATGCATTTCATAGGTGTAATCAATAATATTACCGGTTTTATCATCTTTTACATTAGTAATGCTGTATTCTGAAATAGCCCCTTTTTCAATCAAGTCTTTCATTGTTGTGGTCATATCACGTCGTAATGCTTTTAATTTGTTTTCTGTGATATCGTCGGTTGAATAAATAGAGCCGTATTTTTCCATAATAGATAGCAATCTAAAATGATACGTTTTACCAGGCGCGGCATAACGCCAAAGGTGGTATAAACGCAGCATCATCCAACGCGATAAACCACGTTTTAACTCTTGCGCACTGTTAAAGTAATACCCTTTGTATTCAAGGTTATCAATCATGTTATGAACAAATGCATTTAAACATGCAACACATTTAACATTGCCGCCTTGGCCTTTTTTACCACTGAAATGAAGAGATGATAAAAAGTTCATGTTTGACTCATAAAAAGAGTCATCAATATCTGTATTTTTAGTATCAGTAGCCGAGTATTTAAATGAAAGTTTAGAACCTTGAAGTGCTTCAAGTGATTCTTTAATTTGTGGGTATGGCATTGATTGGCCAACCGCTTTAAGTTCTTGGGCTAATTCGTTCATCGAAAAAACTACGGCATATTGAATACCGGACTTAAAATTTATTTTTACGATTTTACCTTTCGATGCAAGGCGAATTAACGCGCGCTCAACTTTTTCTTCTCTATCCGATGGCCACACTAAATATTCTACGTCTTCGCCATCTTTACGCGTGCTTACAACGGCCGGTGTAATTTTTATTTCGCCGTCATATAAAATACCATCTACTTTTTCGGATATTTTACGCGTAATAATTGTTTTTTTAGGTGCTTCTTCCAATGGCAATTTTTTATGCCCAGAACGTACAAAACGCCCCCATAAATCATAGTGGTTAAACGTGTTTGAATAAGCACGTAACCCATGAGCGGCATTTTCGATAGAAATTCGCACATCTTTGTTATCTGTAAATAGTGCTAAACTTTCGTTATCTATTGCACTTTCCACCCCGTGTATTTGGCCCCTAAGTGTATCGGGCAAGTTATCTACCGAGATGTTGACCTTTCGGCTCATTGTTCTGATTTCCATTTTTTATTGCGACAGCTAATAACAACACATTAAGCAACAAAAGTTAAATGTTTAAGTTAGTATAAAACTGATCCGAGCATAAATAAACGTATCGGATCATTATTATACTAAGTAGGGATTGATAAGCTTAATTTCAGATCACTATTTTACTAAGATAAGCTTCTCAAGCTAAATTTTTACTAACTCAATTTATTTTTTGTCCATTAAAAGCGCTATTTTTAAACTTTTTACACGACAAACGTTAGTAAAATAAATACCTGCTGTGGATAACAGTACTTCGAGTTAGCATAGATCTGATCTGTACTTACTACAGATCAGATCTATACCAATTAAACGCCCTGTTCTTCGTAAGTTTAAGTGTATAACTTTATAATTTACTTAGTAAAAAACTGATCTCACACAGTCATTTTGTACATAACTTATTGAGTAAGTTGTGCATAACTCTAATAATTAAATAAGGCTTAGTAAAAAGCTGATCTGCATGTAGATAAAGATCTGATCTTAACCAAGTATAAAGGTGATCTGCTTTTTTTAACATTATTTATAAATATCATATAGTTATATAGCCATTATACACCCTTAACCTTTATTACCTTATATATTTAACCACCTTTAAACTCCTTTATTTATACTAAGCAATCTTAAAGGTGTAAAAATATTTTTAAATGTCTTGTTATTAAAATGCATGTCGCCTTAAATAGTTGTTTACAGCTATTTGAATGGACATTATACTAACTGCCTAACTTTGAGGAAGAAAGTATGTCTATCAATAATAACGCGCTAAGTACTTACCGGCTTTTAAAAGCAACAGCCGAAGTTGCTGAAAAATCTTTAAAAGGACGCATACAACACTATCGCGCTCATCTTAAATCAGAAGAAAAAGAATTAAGAACTTACACCCAAAAAGCGGCAGCAGATTTATTAGGGTGTAATAATCGTACCTTAAAACGTCGTCATGACAATGGTGACTTTGATGATTTAAATATTAAGCGTGGTGCAAATGGGCACTATGCGTACACGTTAGTTAATATTTTTGCGATGGCCGATATCATGGATATTCAGCCAGATCACCGCACTGCTAACGATAAACTCCAAGTTATTGTTATTAATTCACTTAAAGGTGGCTGTGGTAAAACAACCAGTATGGTTAATATTGCTGCAGCGTTGGCGACGACAAATATCAAACGTTATCGTATTGGTATTATTGATTTAGATCCTCAAGGTTCGTCTTCTAGCTTTTTCCCTTCTAACGATCACGACCCTGTTACGGTAGGCGACTTAATGCGTGATTGTATTGATTTAGACGATGGCGAAACCTGGCCAGAGTTTGTTTCTAGTGCTTTTGTGACTACGCATATTCCAAATATTCGTGTTTTACCCTCAGGTATGGATGACTTTTACTTTGAACACGAGACAGCAACACTTTTAAAAGACACCTCTAATTACGAACAAACACGTCATTATCATAAGCTTTTAGAAAAGGTTATTGAGCCGGTTAAAGACGAATTCGATATTATTTTAATCGATACCGCTCCTACACTTAACTTTATGTTTTATAATGCTTTAATGGCCTCTACGGCGATGCTTATTCCAGTTCATCCAGAAGCTGTAGATTTTGATGCTAACAATAAATATTTAAAGCGTTTAGGTGAGATTTACCACACAGTAGCGGCACTTGGTCATGAAGGTTGGGACTTTATGCAGTTTTTAGTGACCAATTACGTTAAGGGTAATCATTCACAGCGCGATATTGTTAAAGATGTACGTAGTGCGTTTGGCCGCCAAGTAATGAGCTACCCAATTAATCACAGCTCCGCAATTACGGCTAGTTCATCGTCTTTTAATACCATATTTGATCAAAAAGCATCGGATAGTTTAGCAAGTCGCGAGTCTTTATTACGCGCGCAAGAAAATATTAAAGATGTTGTGGACGAATTAGAAATGCTTATTCGTTCTAATTGGGAGTCAACCCAATCATCACTTAACAACACTAAGTAAGGATGTTACATAAAAATGGCTACAAAACGTAAAAACGACACCCGCTTAGATCCATTTGCAACTGCCGTAGGCAATAGCAGCCTCGATGCATTACTTGAGCAAGCAAACGCTGGTGATGTAATAAGAATGCCTGCGCCAAGCGACCCTACACGCGAAATAACCTTAGTGTGTAAAGTTATTGCTCATGCAGATATTGAATCTAGCACCACGGTTTACGGTAAAAATCGCCGTGTACAAGCGCTATTAAACGAAAAGTCGGTTTCTGATATTTTACCTGCAATCAGTGAAGATGGACGTAATCAACACCCTGCTTTACTTTGGGATCAGGGAAATACTAACTTAGTACTTGCCGGTTCACGTCGTCGAAAGGCATGTATTTTAGGTAATGCCGATTATTTAGTTTTAAGCTCTCCTGATTTTACCGATCAAGACGCTAAAATTTTAGCTGTATCTTCAGATCAGTACATAGCCCCAAGCCTTTGGGAGCTAGGGCAAGCTTATCAACAAACTAAAAACGATCTTATTGAGCAAGGTAAAAAAGGCTCTTATCGCGAAATTGCCGCTATTGAAGGTGTATCGCACACCGCAATTGCAGATGCCATTAAAGCGTACGAGCAAATCCCCGCTGATGTAATTTCACTTTACCCAACGGCTAATCACGTAGGCAGAGAAGTCGCTAAAAAGCTTGTTAGTGCAAAGGAGCGCGACGAGCAGGCGTTTAACGCCCTAGTTAGCGAATTACATACAGACGATGAGATTAACGCCATTACAAGCGACGACAAACGCGCTATGGCAATTACTAAACGTTTAACTACCGAGCCTAGCGTGGTTGCTAAACGTGAAGCTGTATTTGAAAACAACTTTATAAACGTACAACGTAATTTAAAAAGTGGTGACGTATCTATTAAAATAGATAATAAAGTGTTGACTGACAAACGCTTAGAACAACTTACTAAGCTGTTAAGCGCGTTTAATTAGCCCCTTATTACTTAGTAAAATAGTGATCTTAAAAGCCTGTTAGGTTAGTTAAATTCTGATCTAGTGGGCTTTTTACTTAGTAAAATCCTGATCTTTTTTGCTATTTGTAACCCATAAATCCCTCATTTTTGCTCTAAAGATCACATTTTTACTAACTGAATTTAGTTTTTACGACTATTTGATGCTGGATCTTAATTTGTTAGTAAAAAACTGATCTGTAAAGCCCCTGCGTTGTTAATAAATTGTTTGTAACATGTGTGTTTACTGTTTACCTATTCTCATTTTGGTAGATAAAGTGCCATAAAGTACGTATAAACCGATTTTTTACTAACCTAGCAGCTCCAACCAGTTTATATAACGTTAATATTGCTTTTGCTGTGCGCAGTTAAAGAATATACTGGCAGAATTATTTTAAAAATTTAATACTTAGAGTGACATGTCTGCTAACTTATCAAAAAATGATTTACTGGCTATTTTTGAAGAAATAAAAAATGAGCAGGCAACCTTGTTCCCTCTTTCTGAGCGCTTTATAAAAAAGCTGTTTAGGCCCAACGTGCTCGATAAAGGCAAAGAGTATTATAAAAACGGCCAAATTAGTTGGTTAGAGCACAGCAGTGATTTTGCTGTTATTGATTCAACCGTACAAGGCGACACCGGATCAACATTTAACCAACGCATTGAGATCAGTAAAGTACCTACTGGTTACTCTGTTGATACGCATTGTACCTGTAATGCTAAAACCAAATGTAGGCACTTAGCCGCTGTATTATTTAAACTTAAAATAGAGCACTCAGGTGAATACGGAGAAGACTACTTTATTAACGATTGGTTTAGTGAGCTGACAGCACTTAAAAGTGTTGATGCTAAAGCTCCTTCGCAAGTTCTTTTATTTGTGTTAGACATTGAAAACAATAAAGTATTTTTAACGCCAAAAATTGCCAATTACGACAAAAATAATAATTACACGCTCGGGCGCAATTTAACTGAGCAACAATTAAATAGCTTTGTAACGCCAAACGATTTACTCGAAAGTGACTTTAGACTCTTTAGTTGGATTCGCTCACAAAATGCAGTGGGTAATTTAGAGCTAAAAAGTCAATGGGGCTTTAGCGCTCTACAACAATTAATTGCTACCGACCGTTTATTTTTACAACGCTCTCGTGTTGCTATTAAAGCGCAAACTGGGCAATCGCTTAACTTTAATTGGCAGCAACAAAACGAGTTATCGCAATTAATTATTGAGCTTGAACACAGTAAAAATTGGGCATTGATAAAAACCACGCCGCCTGCTTATTTAGACCTCGATCACTTTAAAGTAGGCCGGATCAGAACACAGCTTAGCGCCGACGAAATAGCACATTTACAATCTATTCCCGCACTGCACGATGCTAATTTTGATCGCATTTATAAACAACTTGCCGATAATTTTGGTGCCGGTGTTATTCCGCATCCGAATAACGACCAAGTCAATGTTAAGCAACTTGGTAATGCTGTTTTAAAAGCCACTATGGATGAGCAAGGGCTTAAAGTTTCGCTATTGTTTAAATATAAAAATAAAAATTATTTGGCGGGGACAGCACCCGCGAGTTTAATAAATAGTGCATTTGAAAACACAGTAACAAATGAGTTAGTAAATTTAGGTTTTGAGTTTTGTAAAGGGGGTTTACAAAGTGAGTTTATATTTAATAAACAATCACCTATACATTTACATTGGCTTGTTTACGAAGTATTCCCTGGCTTTAAAAAGCGTGGCTGGCAGGTAACTCAAACTAAAGTAAATGTAGCCGACCCCCAAGGGCACGTTACACTCGACGTAAACCGTGCTGCAGGTCACCAAATGCATTGTAAAGTGCAATTAAGTGATGCCAAAGCCGCTGTACTTTTTAATACCGATGATGCCACGTATCAATCGTTAAATCGTCAAAGTGAGCTGTTTTATTACTACCCCGTTGGGCGTCAATTTGGTGTTATTAGTAAAGCCGCCATTAATTTACTGACCGAATTTAAACAACGTTTTGAATTTGTTAAAACACGCGATGAATTTAATATCCCGCTTTCTTATTTACCTGAGCTGGTAAAGCATACCGCAGTTACTATAGACCTTCATGATGACTCTCTTGAGCGTTATCTTGATGAGTTAAACAACACCGAGCAGGCAATGCCCGTGGTGCCCTTACACGGTTTAAATGACTCGGTAACACTACGTGAATACCAGCAACAAGGCGTTGATTGGCTTAGCTTTTTAAAGCGCCACCAATTAGGCGGCATACTTGCTGATGACATGGGGCTTGGCAAAACGCTACAAGTTATCGCCTTTTTAGCCAGCAGTTTTAATCGCCCGCAAGCGGGCCCTACCCTTATAGTGTGCCCTACAAGTTTGGTAAGTAATTGGCAAAACGAAATAACCAAATTTGCTAAAAGCCTTAAGGTAACCACTATTTTTGGCTCGCAACGTAATGAGCCTTTACAACATTTAGCGCAAGCGCAATGTATTTTAACTACTTACCCATTATTAAAGCGTGATATTGCTTATTACTCGCCACTTTATTTTGAAAATATTATTTTAGATGAAGCGCAATATATTAAAAACGATACTGCACAAGTCTCGCGCTTAGTTAAGCGTTTAAATGCCGACTTTAAGTTATGTTTAAGCGGTACGCCTATCGAAAATAATTTGTTTGAGCTTAAGTCGTTACTCGACTTTGCAATGCCTTCATTACTTGGCTCGCAGGCGCACTTTAAACAGCACTTTCAAACACCTATTGAGCGCGAAGCCGATTCAGAGCGAGCTGAGCAACTAAAAGCGCTTATTATGCCGTTTATATTACGCCGCACAAAAGCGCAGGTAGCTCAAGAGCTGCCACAAAAAACAGAGCTGTTAAAAGAGTTTGAGTTTGAACCTAAGCAAAAAGATATGTACCAAGGTATTACGCGCGCCCTAGAAGAAAAGCTCATCGACTTATTTGCTGAGCAAGGCGCACAAAAAAGTAAGCTCGCATTTTTAGAAGCGCTACTAAAGCTAAGGCAAATTTGTTGTCATCCAAAATTAATTGAGCCAGAAACACAAGCAGGTTCAGCAAAATTAGAATGGCTAACTACGCATTTGCCATTAATGCTAAGCCTTGGCCGTAAAGTGATTATTTTTAGTCAATTTACCTCTGCGCTCGATTTAATTGCAGAGCGTTTAAACGATATAAATATCAAATTTAGTATGCTAACTGGGCAAACGCGTCATCGCGACAAAGTTATTGACGAGTTTACCAGTGGCAAAACCTCGGTGTTTTTAATCAGTTTAAAAGCAGGCGGTACTGGGCTTAACTTAACTCAAGCCGATACCGTTATTCACTTTGATCCATGGTGGAACCCTGCTGTTGAAAAACAAGCCACCGATCGTGCTTATCGAATTGGCCAAACAAATCCTGTGTTTGTTTATAAATTAATTATGAGTAATTCAATTGAGCAAAAGGTATTTAAAATGCAGCAAGATAAGCAAGCGCTTGTTGATGCATTATTTACCGATAAATCAATGAGCTTTACTTCGTTTGATGAGCAGCAAATGTTATCACTTATAAAAAGCTAATTTTTTTACTTAGCATGTGAACTAATTTAACCAAACGGCGTCTATTATATTGCTTGTTGAATAATTGCAGTTATCACAAGCTTCATGTTGATTTCCCTGTTTGGTTACTAAATTTAGTAATGATTGAGCCAGCCCTTTTAGCTGGCTTTTTTTTTGACATTTAATT